>JBOGUE010000660.1:0-10485 GCA_050695955.1 Thermomicrobiales bacterium
GGCACGTGCCGGTCGACCGCAAACACCCCAAGCCGCTGACACTTTCGGCTAACCGACCGCAGCGACTGCTCCGCTCTCTCGCTCAATTCCATGCTCATCTGTCCTCGCGTTTGCCGTCACCCGCAGCATCCGAGAAGAAAGCGTACAACTCGGCATACGCCTCCTCCGGCGCCTCTTCCGCCAAATAGTGCCCGCAATCCAACGCCCGTCCCTGCACGTCGTTCGCCCAATCCCGCCAGACGGCCAGGACGTCGTACCACGCCGGCAGCGGGCCCCGACCGCCCCACAGTGCCAGCACCGGACACGCAATCCGCCGTTTCCCCCGGTCCGCTTCGTCCAACGAAAAGTCGAACGTCGCGCCAGCGCGGTAGTCCTCGCACATGGCGTGGATCGTCGCCGGGTCGTGAAAACACCGCCGGTATTCGGCCTGGGCATCGGGGGAGAAGAAGTCGCCACGGCGCAGATAGAAGGCGTCTGGATCAGCGCCGATCAGGCGTTCCGGCAACGGTTCGGGTTGGGCGAGGAAGAACCAGTGCCAATACCCCAAGGCGAAGGCCATGTCGGCGCGGCGGAAGTGCTCGCCGGTCGGGACGATGTCGAGCACCGCCAATTTGGTGACCCGCTCCGGGTGGTCGAGCGCCATCCGGTAGGCGACGCGCCCGCCCCGGTCGTGTCCGGCGACAAAGAAGCGTTCGAAGCCGAGCTGCCGCATCACCTCCACTTGATCCCGCGCCATCGCCCGCTTCGAGTACGGCTCGTGGTCCTGCCTCGTCGGCGGCTTGCCGCTGTCGCCGTAGCCGCGCAGATCGGTCGCCACCACCGTAAAGTCCCGCGCCAGCCGTGGCGCCACCAGATGCCACATCGCGTGCGTCTGCGGATGCCCGTGCAGCAGCAACAACGGCGGCCCACTCCCCCCATGCCGCACCCGGATCGTCGTCTCCCCCGTGTCGATCGTCGTTGACTCGAATCCGTCGAACATTTCGGCTCCCCCCTTCATGTGACAGACGCCTATGAGCGAACCCCTCGCATGCGCAACGCCAGCATCAATGACATGCTACAGTCGCACGTGAGAATCGTCGTACATCAGCGACCAAGGGCGCACGGTTATGCGAACCTTTACCGTCGATGTTGAATTGGATGAAGAAAGCGGCTGGCTTGTTGCCGAAGTCCGCGAGTTGCCGGGCTGCTTTACCGAGGCGCCTGACATGCCAACGCTACGCGCGAACCTCTGGGAAGCGATCTCCGGTTACCTCAAGGTGGCCGCGTGATTCAGGCGCGGATCACGCAAATCTGACGACCTTCTCCCACTTGATTGAAACATTCGGTTGGATGTCAGTCGGATTTATCCGACTTCCGGGAATGAGCCCGGGAATTGATTCCCGGGCGGTGCCGCAGACCAACTCGATAACCGAAGCTAACGCCCTAATCAACCGCATGACACACCAGCACGAACTGGCTGCCGCCCGCATCGACCTCGTGCTCGCAATGGCAGGAGAGATCGCCGCCCGCTTCGGCCACATCAACCAGCTCCTCGCACACCCCACCCCAGTCCGGCAGCCGCTTCGAAGAGGTCATCCGCACCCCACAGAGCGAGGCGACCCGTGCCAGGAGCCGGTCCAGCGGCAGTGTCGTGCCGCGCGGGTAGCTCGCCCGAAAGTCGAGCCGGTGCTCCTCGGCGCCGAACTCCAGCCGCACGTGCATCGTGCTACGCAGGATCACCTGTTCCGTCACCGCTCGCCCCGTCATCGCCACCGCTTCTCCAGGAGCGCGAAAGAACCGTCCGTCCCAGCTTACGCCCAATCCATCACCCGCGATTCATGACTGAAAACGAACGACGAACGACTAACGCCTCGCACGTACCCGCCGCACCGCCCACGGCGCCACCAGCGAGATCGCCGCCAGGATGAAGATCGTCAGCGAGATGCCCCGCGTCAGGAAAACCGAGTAGTCTCCCTGGCTGATCTGCAACGCCCGCCGGAAATGCTCCTCCGCCATCGGCCCCAAAATTGCGCCGACCACCGCCGGGGCGACCGGAATATCGAACCGGCGCATCAGAAAGCCGAGGGCGCCGATGGCGTAGAGGACGACCAAGTCGACCGTCGAGTTGCTCAGGCTGTAGGTGCCCAACCCGGCGAAGACCAGGATCCCCGCGTACAAGAGGGGCCGCGGGATCGCCAGCAGTCGCACCCACACCCCCGCCATCGGCAGGTTCAGCACCAGCAGCATCACGTTCCCGATGTAGAGACTGGCGATCAGCCCCCACACCAGATCGGCATCCTGCTGGAAGAGGAGCGGACCAGGGTTCAGGCCGTAGCGTTGGAACGCGACCAGCAGGATTGCCGCGGTCGCCGATGTCGGCAGCCCAAGGGTCAGCAGCGGCACCAGCACCCCGGCCGCCGAGGCATTGTTCGCCGCTTCCGGCCCGGCCACCCCCTCGATCGCCCCCTTACCGAACTCCTCCGGGTGCTTGGTCAGCTGCTTCTCGAGCGAGTACGACAGAAACGTCGGAATCTCCGCCCCGCCCGCCGGCAGGCTGCCGATCGGGAAACCGAGCGCCGTCCCCCGCAGCCACGGCTTCCAGGAACGCCGCCACTCCTCCTTCGTCATCATGATCGAGCCGCGCACCGGGGTAAGCTGGTCGGCGTCGTGCCGCATTCGCGAGGCGACCCAGAAGGTCTCCCCGACCGCAAAGAGCCCGACCGCGATCACCACCACGTCGATCCCGTCGCCGAGCTGCGCCACGCCGAAGGTGAAGCGCTGCTGGCCGGTCAGGGTGTCGGTCCCGACCAGCCCGATCGCCACCCCGGCGAAGAGGCTGATGAACCCCCGCACCAGCGACCGGCCCAGCAGCGCCGTGATCGTGGTAAAGGCGAGGATGATGAGGGCAAAGTATTCAGCCGGCCCAAAATCGAGCGCGACCTCGACCATCACCGGCGCCAAAAAGGTCAACCCGACCGTCGCGATCGTCCCGGCGACGAAGCTCCCGATCGCCGCCGTCGCCAGCGCCGCCGCGCCCCGCCCCCGGCGGGCCATCAGGTTCCCTTCGATCGCGGTGATGATCGACGCCGATTCTCCCGGCGTGTTCAGCAGGATCGAGGTGGTTGAGCCGCCGTACATCCCGCCGTAGTAAATCCCGGCGAACATGATGAAGGCGGAAATCGGCTCCAGGTTGAAGGTCACCGGCAGCAGCAGCGCCACGGTCAGCGCCGGCCCGATCCCCGGCAGCACCCCGACTGCCGTTCCCAGCAACACGCCGAGCAGCGCCCAGAAGAGATTCTCCGGCGTCAACGCGACCGAAAAGCCGTTGGCGAGATCGCCCAGCGCACCCATGATCAGGCGGCGGGCGACAGGCGACAGGCGACAGGAAGACGTCGACTGCTACCCCGTACCATCCAACCCTCCCTCGTCGTCAGCCCGCCCCTTCGTGCTCCTGACGCCTGACGCCTAGCCGAGCCAGCCCTCGGGCAGCCGAAGATTCAAGCCCTCCGTGAAGACGTAGAAGACGGCCACCGCGAGGACGACGGCGATGGCCGCGTCGCGTGGGTACCGCCGGCTGCCCATGGCAAACGCGGCGCCGAAGAAGAGGAGCGCGCTGGCGACGATGAACCCGGCCCGTTCGATGAGCAGCAGGTAGATGGCGAGCGCCACCGCCAGGATGCCGACCGTCGCCCAGTCGGTCGGCAGCGTTGGGTCGACGTCTTCCGACTCCGTGCTCGGCCGCGCCGTCCGCCCGGTCAACGCCTCGCCCACCAGCCACACCCCGAGCGCGACCAACCCGGCCCCGACGATGTACGGGATAATCCGCGGCCCGACCTTGGCATAGAGCGGCACCACCCGGATCTGCGTCGTCTGGTACACCACCAGTGCCCCGAGGGCGGCTACCCCCGCCGCCAGTAGCAGTTCGGCAATTGTGTCGGGCGTGAGTCGATGTATATGCGGTGCGGGCGGAAGAGCCTCGTCATTATGGCGGAATGAGCTTTCGTCCGTCATCCTCGCCGCCCTCGCCGCCTTGCCGTCCTTGCCGTCCCTACACCAACCCCAGTTCCTGCAAGACCGACGTCGCCCGCTCTTGCTCCTCGGCGATCAGGGCGGTGAAGTCGTCACCGGTGGTGAAGTAGTCCTCCCAGCCATACTTGGCGAGCACGTCTTGCCACGCCCGCGTGTCGTGCATCTGCTCGACGACGGAGATGAGGCAGTTCCGCGCCTCGTCGGAGATTTCGGGCGGGGCGACTACGCCGCGCCAGTTCGCCAGCACCACGTCGACGCCCTGCTCGGTCAGCGTCGGGATAGACACCGCCGCCGTTGGGGTTGCGTCCCCGGCAACCGGTGTCGCCGCATCCGCCGGGTCGGAGGAGATGGCCAGCGCCCGCAGTTCGCCGCTCTCGATCTGCTGCACCCATTCGCCGTAACCAGAAACGCCCGCCGACACCTGGCCACCCAGGATCGCCGCTAGCGCCTCGCCGCCGCCCGAGAAGGGCACGTAGTTGACCTGCGTCGGGTCGACGCCGGCAGCCTGCGCGATCAGTCCGACCAGGATATGGTCGGTGCCGCCCGCCGATCCGCCGCCCCAGGAAATCGCCGTCGGGTCGGCGACGAAGGCGTCGATCAGGTCCTGCAAGGTCTGGAATTCGGAGTCGGCCGGGACGACGACGACCTCCCATTCGGTCGTCAGGCTGGCGATCGGGGTCGTCTGCTCCAGCGTCGTGTCGGACTGGTTGAGCTGGATCGCGCCGACCATCACCAGGCCCATCATCATGAGCACGTTTTCGTTGCCCGCCTCGTCGTTGACGAGTTGGGCGAGCCCGATCGTGCCGCCGGCGCCCTCGACGTTGAAGACCTCGACCGTGCTGTCGACGACCTCGGTCTGCAAGACGGTTTGCATCTCGCGTGAGGTCGTGTCCCAGCCGCCACCCGGCGCGGCCGGCGCCATGATCTGCAGATTCTCAGTCGGGTACCCCTCGATGGCGCACTCGGTCGTCTGGGCTGCAACACCGGCCATCGCTGTCGCTCGCAACGACGTGCCGCCGACCACCATCGCCGTCGAGCCGATCAGGGCCGCCACCAGGATCAGGGCGAACCAACGCGGCGTTCCCATGCTCCGTTCTCCTCTCCGGCCGCGGTCCCGGATCGGCCCGCGGCGCCGTCGCGGAATCCGCGCACCCACCGTGCCAACCACCACCTATGAGAACCGTGATCATCGCGCAAGTCTTATACCACCGGACTCACCAGACCGCCTGGTGACGGTGTGTGACCCGAGTCACGGTCTCACCATGATCGTTCGTTAACTGCTAGGAGAAGTGGCCCATATGCTGATCCCCGTCCGTTCCCTACAATCGTAGAAGCAAGGTGATGAATGGTCGTGCAGCACCGAACTCGCTCTTGGGGGAGGCGGGTGAGGTTAGGAACGGCGGCGGCGTGGCATTGGTAACCCGGTGGCCGCATTGGAGCGGCCTCCTCTTCGTCTTCGGCGGCATCGCGGCTGTTTCGGCCCTGGTGATTCCGCGGGGCACGACTGATCGCGCCGTCGGCGACCTCGTCTTTCTCTGCACGTCGGCCCTCGCCGCCATCCTCTGTCTGCGCACCGCGGGGCGGATGCCGGAGTCGGCGGTCCCGTGGCGCTGGTTCGGCGCCGGGTGCCTGCTCTGGTTCGGCGGCCACGTTATCTGGACCGTCAACGATCTCTCCACCGATCGCGTCCCCTACCCATCTCTGGCAGACGTCGGCTACCTCGCGCTCTACCCGTGCTTCTTCGTCGGCTTGATCCTGATCGTCCGCGGTCGACGCGGTGTGTTGCCGACCGTCGAAGTCGTGATCGACAGCCTGTTGGCGGTCGTCGTTGCCGCCGCGCTTGGCTATCGTTACCTCCTGCGTCCCCTCTTCGACCAGGCGGATCGGGACACCGCCGCGCTCGTGGCCAGCCTCATCTGGCAGGTCGCCACGTTCGCGCTGGTGATCCTGACCGTCGTCGCGCTCGTCTGGCACATCGACCTGCCGGATCGGCGGTCCCTTGCCGCCTTGCTCGGCGGACTCGTCCTCTTCGGCGTGTCGAGTTTGATTTACGGCCGGCTTGCCTATGCCGGCACGTACCAAACCGGGGACGCGATCGACCTCGGCTGGAACGGTGGCTTTCTCCTCTTTGCGCTGGCCGCGTTTCTCGCCGGCGAACACGGCAGCCAGGCGGAGACCGCACCACTGGTGAGCGCTCCACGAGTGCGGTTGCTCTGGCGTGCCGGCGCGATCGTCCTCAGCATCCTTGCCTTCACCGGCCTCTCTGTTGCGGCGGCGGTTGCGCCCCGCGTCGATCGGTTTACCGCCGCTGCCGCCGGGCTCGTCGGCCTGCTACTGGCCGCCCGCCTCCTGCTCGCGGTCGTCCACGCCGAACGGCTGGTCCGCCGTACCCGCGAGCGGGACCGCCTGGCGGCGGTTGTCGCGACGTCGACCGCGATCACCGGCACCCTCGACGTCGATCAGGTGCTGGAGCGCCTGGCCGCCGCCGCCGCCGCCGCCGTCGGCCGCGACCGGGCCGAGGTGACGGTGCTCGACGAGAACGGGCGCGTGGAGCGGCTCGCTGGCCATGGCCTCTCCGACGCGGAACGCGTCGTCCTCCATGGTCACGGCGCTGGGCAGTTGGCCGCCGTCTGGCTGGGTGATGAGCACCGCCCGGCTATCCGTCGCTGGCCAGACGAGTCCACCGTGCTCCCCGAAGCGAATGCCGCCTTCCGCGTTGCCCGCAAGCGACTCTCCCTCATCGCCCCGCTTCTCGCTCACGGCCAGGTCGTGGGGTATCTCGATCTCTGGTCCCCCGGCGGCGAGCAGCCGTTCGAAACCGAGGACCTGATTGCCGCCGCCGCCATCGGCCAGCAAGGCGGGTTGGCGCTGCACAACGCACGCCTCCTCGCCGAGACGCGCCGCCACGCCGACGACCGCGCCCTGCTGCTGCGCGTCTCGCGGGCGGCGACCTCCACCCTCGCCTTGCCCCCCGTATTGATCGAGATCGCGCGTGCGGGCCTGGCGATTCCCGACGCCGAATGCTGCGGCATCGAGCTCTGGCGCCCCGACACCGACGAGCTGGAGGTGGTCGCGGAGGAGACGGTGGCGGACTGGCCGGGCGTCGCCCCCGTCGGCGCCCGCTATCCCCTGTCGGCCTGGGCAGGCGACCGCGCCGTCGTCGTCGATCGCCAGACCCGCCTCAGCCGGTTGGCCGACCCGGACCTGAGCGAGCAGGAGCGGATCGACATGGAGCGGGAGGGCATCCGCTCCCTGCTTCGCGTGCCCTTGCTCGTCGGCCCGGAGTGCATCGGCATCTTCGTGCTCTACTCGCGTCGCCTGGACGCCTTCGACGCCAGCGCGCGGCGTCTCGCGGAGGATGTCGCGGCCCAGACCGCGCTCGCCATCGCCAACGCCCGCTTGCTGGAGGAGACCCAGCTCCGGGCGGAGGAGCAGGCGGCGTTGCTGCGCGTCAACCAGGCCGTCATCTCGAACCTCGAGCTGCGCGCCGTCCTCCGCGAAATCAGCCGCGCCACTATTGGCGTGGCCGGCGCCGAATGCAGTGAGATTGAGCTGTGGCGCCCCGAGTCGGACGAAACCGAGATCATGGCGCAGGCCTGGGCCGCGGATTGGCAGGCCGCCGACCTCACCGGTCGCCGGTTCCCGATCGACGATCCGTCCGCGACGCACCACGTCTTGACCAGCGGTGAGCCGCTCGCCTTCGACCCCGCTGCCTCCTTCCTGAACGAGCGGGAACGCGGGGTCTACTCCCTCTACAGCACTCAAAGCGTGCTCCTCGTGCCGATCTTGATTGCCGGGACGAGCCTCGGCACGCTCAATCTCTACTCCCGCCAGCCGCAAGCCTTCCCCCCGCGGGCGGTCCGCTTGGGGCAGGATCTTGCCAACCAAGCCGCGCTCGCCATCGAGCGCGCCCGGCTGCACGACGCCCTCGCCGAACAAGCGCGCACCGACGGCCTCACCAGTCTCCTCAACCATCGCGCCATCCTGGCCGACCTCGACGAGGCGTTGGCGCGCACCCGCCGCGCCGGCACGCCCGTCGCCGTCCTCATGATCGACCTCGATAATTTCAAGCGCGTCAACGACACCCACGGCCACCTGACCGGCGACGGCATCCTCCGCCATGCATCGACGATGATGCGGGAATGCCTCCGCGGCCGGGGCCGGCTCGGTCGGTACGGCGGCGACGAGTTCCTGATCGTCCTACCGGGCGACGACGGCCCAGACGCGGTCGAAGTCGCCGGCCAAATCCTCGCCTGCGCCGCCAAACGGTCGGCGCCGGTGGCAGGCGAAGACGGCGCGTTTCCGCTCCGTCTCTCGATCGGCGTCGCCGCCGCCCCCGACGACGGTCTCACCAGCCAGGATCTGGTCGCCGTCGCCGACCGCGCCATGTATGCCGCCAAGGCCGCCGGCGGCGGCATCGTCGTCGCCCAGCCACCGGCGAAGGCCGAGCTGGTCGAGCGGTGACGGGAGCGAGCATGTCGTTCGTGTCAAAGGAGACTCGACGCTGATTGAATCGACCGAACGGGCACGCTCCCTTGCCTCAGACCGCCATTGTGGTAGTCCGTTCCATACCCGCCGATGCAAGGGTCCTGTGCCGGGCTAACGACTCGTGTACGCGGAGGCTTCGATGGTGTAGCGTACTGGCGCTACGAACAATGATGTCGTTGGGAGCCGTCACGGTGAAGACTGTACAGAACCGCCTGCGCCGCCGCCACGATCCAGACGACGCGGGAGACCAACCGTCTGGAACGGCGACGACAAACAACCACGACCGATCCTGGTGGGAGGGTCGTTGGTGGGAACGCGGCCGGGTCGCCGAGATCGTTGGCGCCGACTTGCGCTCGCTCGCTCTCTTTCGGATCGTGCTGGCGATCATCGTCCTGATCGACGTCGGCAGCCGGGTCTCCAACCTGCGAGTGCACTACTCCGATGAAGGCGTCCTCCCGCGCGATCTCCTGATCAACGACCTGAGCGAATGGCGGTGGTCGTTCGGCCTGGCGAACGGATCGGTCGAGTTCCAGGCGTTGCTCTTCGGCGTCACCGCGCTAGCGGCGCTGGCGATGCTCGTCGGCTATCGCACCCGCCTGATGACGATCGTCGTCTGGGTGCTCATTGTCTCGATCCAGGTGCGCAACCCGCTGGTCCTCAGCGGCGCTGACACCCTCTTCCGCCTCTTGCTCTTCTGGTCGATGTTCCTTCCCCTCGGCGCCGTCTGGTCGGTCGATCAGAAGCTCCGGGGCGCCACCAGCCGCCTCTCGATGCGGTACGTTTCGCTGGTCTCGGTCGGCCTCTTCCTCCAGATCTGCTTCATGTACTGGTTCACGGCGGCGCTCAAGACTGGGCGAGAGTGGCGCGAAGACGGCACCGCCCTCTACTACGCCCTCGGCGCCGAACAAATTACGACGCCGTTCGGCGAATGGGTGCATCAGTTCCCGACCCTGCTGAAGTTCCTGACGTTCTCCAGCATCGGGCTTGAGATCGTTGCCCCGATCCTCCTCTTCGTCCCGTTCCTGACCGGTCCCCTGCGCACCGTCGCCGTCCTGGCGATCATGTCATTCCATTTCGGCATCTTCCTGACCATGGACATCGGCATCTTCCCCTGGACCAGCGCCTTCTGCATGGTCAGCTTCCTGCCGAGCTGGTTCTGGGAGAGCGCCCTGCCGCGGGTGCGCGCGGCCCTACCGGAGCGATTCTCCGTCGTGCGGCGGGCCTGGTACGCGGTGGCGCGACCGGCGCAGGCCCTGCTCGTCCCCGTCTGGTCGTGGCTCTCCGCCTGGGGCAACCTGGGCCGCCTTGCCGTGACGTCCATGGCCACCACCGCCCACGCGGGCCAACTGCAGGGCGATCCGGCCTTCGCCGGCTCCTCCTCGCCGGCCTCGGCGCGCTCCGGCAATGAGCCGGAGGTGTTGCGGTCGTCGTCGATCACCAACCTCCTGGCCGCTTTTTTCATCGTCTTCATTTTCGGCTGGAACATGACCTCCGTCTCCGACTTCAGGATGCCCTCAGAGGCCCGCCCCGTCGGCTACGGTCTCGGCCTCTACCAGAAGTGGAACATGTTCGCGCCGCGCCCGCCGCGGTCGACCAGTTGGTACGTGATCCGCGGCGCCCTCGAGGACGGACGGCAGGTCGATCTTCTGACGTCCATCGTCAACGACGACCTGGACCACATCCGGGACCTTTCGTGGGAACAACCGGACAACATCGCCGGCGACTACTACAAGGACAAGTACTGGCGCAAGTACCTGGCGGCCATTGCCCAGGACGGCAACTCCAGCGAGCGGCGCGAGTTTGCGGCCTACGTCTGCCGCTCCTGGAACGACCACCACACCGGCTCCACGGAGTTGATCGCCCTCCAAATCTCCGTTATGGTCGAGCGGACGTTGCCGGACTACCAGGACTCCGACGCCGATCGGGACGTCATCTCCGAGTACCGCTGCGTCTAGCGCTTTCGCTTAACTCACAACGAGGTACCAAGGG
>JBOGUE010000661.1:0-2832 GCA_050695955.1 Thermomicrobiales bacterium
CTTGCCCCGCCAATCGAGTGTATCTTGGTGAGCTTGACCATGCGCGCTGTCGAAGCGCTCGATCGCGTAGGTCTGGTCATCGATGATTGCTTCCTGTTGAACTGTGAATCGGACGATGACCCCGCGCTCGACACGAAGTCGAACCCGGAGCACATTGGCCTCATCGTTAGAGAGCGGCAACGTGTACGTCGTCGTGGCCCAGTCCGGCCGACCACTCATCTATATCCCTTCGTACGACGTTCGGAACATCCTGAATTGTGGGACATTTTCTCCTCTCGTCGGCTGCTTCGCTTGACGCACGCTGGCGATTATTTGACGACGTTTGTTGGCGCGTACGTTGCAACGGTTCGCTTGTAACCACGTTCGACTGCGTCAACTCCGCACAGGGAGCATTCGCAACGTGAACGTCACTGCCACCGCCAAATCCGAACTCCTCGACTTCATCCGTCATGAGCGCGAACGCTGGGAAACCCTCCTCGACCAGATCGGCATCGCCCACATGACCGCTTGGCGCGACGCCGAGATCGCCCGCCTCGAAGCAGCCTCCTGCAGCGGCACCCCCGCGGCCCCGCCCTGGCCGCCGTCCGACGACGTCGACCAGATCAACGCCTGGATTTACCAGCACAATCGCGACCGTTCGCTCGGCGACGTCCTCCGCGACTCCCGCGCCTCCTTCGACCGCCTCGAAGCCGCCGTCCGCGCCGTCACCGAAGCCGACCTCTTCGCCCCCAACCGCTTCCCCTGGATGGACGGCAAACCGATCGGCCCCGCCGTTGTCCACGACGCGCTCGCCTACTTCCCCGAGGAGCACGAGACGGCCCTTCGTGACTGGCTCGCACGATCGAGCTAGCCGGCTTCTACCAGGCCGTCCATCCACCATCCACCACCAGCGTCTGCCCCGTCACAAAGTCTCCCGCCGGCGATGCCAGGAACACCGCCGCCCCCACGATCTCTTCGGGCGTCGCGGGCCGCCCCAGCGGCGTGCGGTCCGCCAAGCGCTGCCATGTCTCGCCGCTGACCGCTTCGCTCAAGCGCTCCGTCTTCACCATCCCCGGCGCAATCGCGTTCACGGTGATATTGAACGGCGCCCAGTAGACGGCCAGGGCGCGGGTCATGCTGACGATCCCTCCTTTCGCCGCGACATAGGCCAGCCCCTCGGGCGGATGCCCACCCGGCTGCTGGTCATACAGCGACGCGTCATGCCCGACGAGGCCATACACCGAGGCCATGTTGATGACCTTGCCCGTGCGCCGCGCGATCATCACCCGTCCTACGCGCTGCGCGCAGAGGAACGCGCTCGTCAACGTCAGTTCTAGCGTCGCCTGCCAATCCTCCAACGAGAGGTCGACGGTCGGTTCGCGCCCGCGCCCGCGCGTGCCCCCCACGTTATTGACCAGCACGTCGACCGTCCCGAACCGCTCGACCGTTGCCGTCACGAGGCGATCGACCTCCGTCGGGATGCACACGTCGCATTCGACCGCCAGCGCCTCTCTCCTCGCCTGCTCCAGCTCATCCACGACCCGCGGCGCCCGCGTCCCGTCAATATCGGCGACGACGACGCGCGCGCCGTGTTCCGCCAGCCCCAGCGCCAGCCGGCGGCCAATGCCCATCCCCGCTCCGGTGACGATCGCCACCCGGCCGCTCAGGTCAAACAGCGCCGACGCGTTCATTCCTCGGCCGGCTTCGTCTCAGGCGGGGAACCGACGAAGAGCCAAAACGCTTCGTCGTCGGAGTTGTTGACCACCGAGCGCATCACGCCCGGCTGGAAGTACATCGCCGTGTTCTCCTCGGCATCGATCAACTGGTCATTGACCCGGAATTGTCCCTTTCCCCGCATCAAGTAATAGATCTCGCACATGGTGTGATGATCGTGATGATCGACGTCCTGACCCGGCAGCAACCGCGCCACCGACATCCGCAACAGCCCCGAGGTCAAGTTCAGCCCCTCATTGAAGGGCCGCAGCACGGTGCCGCTGTCATAGGTATGGGCCGGCTCCGCATCCGGCCACCGAACTGGCCCGAAGAATTTCCCCCGCGTCGCTGTGTCCATCATGATGACCTCGCCCTCCCTGACGTCCTGTCCAACGTCCGCCTGCCAATCCACCGCGACCACGGCGCATCAGCCGATCTTCATCCGGGGATCGACCGCGTCCCGGAGGCCGTCGCCGACAAAATTGGCGGCCAGCACGGCGAGGCCGATCGCCATCCCCGGTGGAATCCACAACCACGGCTGGTGCTCAAGCACTTCCAGCGATTGCGCGGCGTAGAGCATGTTGCCCCAGGTCGCGGTCGGGATCCGCACGCCCAGTCCCAGGAAGCTGAGCGCCGCTTCGGTCAAAATCGCGCTCGCTAGTCCCAGCGTCGCCGCCACCATCATGTGCGGCAGCACGCCCGGCAGGATATGGACAAACAAGATGCGGCTGTCAGCGGCGCCGATTGCGCGCGCCGCGATGACGTAGTCCATCTCCCGCAGAAAGAGCACCTGCCCGCGAACCAGACGCGCGATCCCGGTCCACCCCAGGACGCCGATGACGAGCATCACGTTGAAGACGTTCGGCCCGATCAGCGCAACCAGGATGATCACCGCGAAGAAGGCCGGGAAGGTCATCACCAGCTCGGTGATCCGCATCAGCAGCATGTCGATCCAGCCCCCGGCATACCCCGAGACCAGGCCGATCAGCATGCCGATCACCCCCGAGATGAGGATGGCGACGATCCCCACGCTCATCGAGATGCGCGCTCCGTAGACCAGGCGTGCAAAGACGTCGCGTCCCGCCGCATCGGTGCCCAGGATATGCTCGCCACTCGGCGGCGCTTCGATGTTCGTGATAT
>JBOGUE010000662.1:0-7512 GCA_050695955.1 Thermomicrobiales bacterium
GGTCGCAACCGATCGAACGAGGCCAGCCGCTCCTCTGGCGTCGCGACCATGCCGTCGAGCAGGATTGCCGGTCCGCCGTTGCCGTGTCGCCGGGTGTCGACGATCAGTGAGCGCCCAACACGGAGAAAGAAGATGCTGAGCACTTCGCTGACCCGCACCGCCTCGATCACTTGATCGGAATAGTCGTCCTGCTCCGGCTCCATCGCTACGCCATCTCACTCTGCCCACGCTCCGTGCACCCTAGCATACGACGACGGCGACATGACGATGCCGGTGAACTGTGTTTCGTGTTATGGCGCGGCGTGACGACGGATCACTTCGGTCATCTGCTCGTGGAGATGGCCGTTGCTGACGATCGCTTCCCGCTGAAAGGGATCGAAATCGTCCGCGAAGTAGGCGGTGACGGTCCCGCCGGCCTCCTGCACGATCAGCGCCCCGGCCGCCAGGTCCCAAGGCTGCAACGGACGCTCCCAAAAACCGTCGAGCCGCCCGCTGGCGACGTAACAGAGATTGAGCGCCGCCGCACCGTCGCGGCGCGTGCCCTGTGTCGTATTGAGGAACGCGTCCCACATCCGTGCGTTCTCGTCCCGCTGATCCAGGTCGTAGGGAAATCCCGTTGCCAGCAGCGAACGAATCAACAGATCGGTGCCGGACACGCTGATTGGGACGTCATTGAGCGTCGCGCCTTGATCGCGCTCGGCGACGAACAACTCGTCGCGCATCGGATCATAGACCGCTCCCAGAATCGTCTGGCCACGGTATTCGAGGGCAATCGAGACGGCGAAGTGCGGATAGCCGTGGGAGTAGTTGGTCGTGCCATCGAGCGGATCGATAATCCAGACGTAGCTGGAGCGGTCGATTCCCGCCGCCGGCCCGCCGGTTCCTTCCTCGCCGAAGATGACGTGGTCGGGCAGCGCTTCGCGAATACGGGCCGCGATCAACGCCTCAGACGCGCGGTCGGCATCCGTCACCAGATCGACGGCGCCCTTGAATTCCACCCGTCGCGCCGAGTCCAGTCGCTCCCGCAAGAGCACCCCGGCCTCCCGCGCCGCCGTCACCGCCGTCTCCCGCGCTCCCGCTGGGATCATTGTCTGCTCAAGCACACGCGATTCCACGAATGGGTTACTCCTCAAATGACTCGCGCACCAACGGCAAACGAGGCTCGATATCGACCTCCCACCCTGCTTGGTCTCCACGGCGCAACCCGTAGTAGGCGGCGCCGGCGATCATTGCGGCGTTGTCCGTGCAGAGGGCGATCGGCGGGAAGCGGATCGGAATCGGCTGGTCCTCGCTGACGGCCACTACCTCCGCGGCAAGCCGATCACGGAGCGCTTGATTGGCGGCGACGCCACCAGCCAGCACCACCGTCCGTGCGCCGAACTCGCGCGCCGCCCGCGTCGTCTTCACCGCCAGGACCTCGACGATGGCTTCCTGGTACTCCGCCGCCAAATCGGCCACCGGCAGTTCGGCGGAATAAGCAGGAGGCCGGTGCTCGGGGAATGGGCTAGCGCTCTCGCGGGCCGCCGATGGTTCCTCCACCGGCAGGCGATAGGGCGCCACTTCGCGCAGCAACGCCGTTTTGAGTCCGGAGAAGCTGAAGTCGTAGCTTTCGTCCAGCCAGGCACGCGGTAGGGCAAATCGACCCGCCGTTCCCCGCTCCGCGACGCGTTGGACCGCGGGACCGCCGGGATATCCCAACCCGAGCAGCCTCGCCCCTTTGTCGAACGCCTCGCCGGCGGCATCGTCCAGCGTACGGCCGAGGTGTTCATAGTGACCGTGGCCACGCATGAGGATCAACTCGGTGTGCCCGCCTGACACCAAAAGGCAAACGAGAGGAAAGGCCGGTGGCAAGCGATGCTCCTCGCCCGGTAAAGTCAGCCAGTTCGCGTAGACGTGCCCTTCCAGGTGATTCACCGGCACGAGTGGGCAGTCGAGCGCATAGGCTAGCGCCTTGGCGACGTTCATCCCGACCAACAGCGACCCGGCCAGACCCGGTCCCCGCGTCACCGCGATCGCATCAATCGCGCCCCGGCCGATCCCTGCTTCGTCGAGCGCCAACTCAACCACCGGAATGATCGCGGTGAGATGGCCCCGTGCCGCGAGTTCCGGCACGACTCCGCCGTGGGCCTGGTGGAGGGCGATCTGCGAGGAGATGACGTTTGCCTTCACCGAGGAGCCGTCGACGACCACCGCTGCCGCCGTCTCGTCGCAGGAGGTTTCGATGCCGAGGACGTTCACGAGCGCGCTCCGCTCAATCGTTCGTCCACCCATTGACCGTGGTCGTCGTCCGATGCCTCCAATAGTGTTGGGCCAAGGCGGTCGTAGAGGATGACGCGGAGCTCGTCGATCAGATCGAGGTAGGCGGGGTCTTTGAGGGAACGCGACCACATGATGTGCGCGTCCTCGCCGTTGTCGCTGTAGTAGCGACGACGCGTGCCCTGCACGCCAAAGCCGTACTTTCGGTACAGCCGTTGCGCCACCTCATTCGACACCCGCACCTCGAGTGTCAACCAGGTCGCGCCGCGAGTAATCGCCTCCTCGATCAACACCACCAACAAGAGCTCGCCGAGCCGCTGGCCACGGTAGACCGGGTCGATGCCGATCGTCGTGATGTGTGCTTCGTCGTACATGATCCACATGCCGGCGAACCCGGCGACATGCGGTTCATGTGGCTCCGGAGCCGCACGCCGTACGAACGGCAGCAGGTGCAGCCGGCGTGAGGTGCGGACGACGTCGCCGTTCCGACCATGCGAGGCGCCATTCGCGTGAACGATCGGCACGGGCGCTGCCGTATCGGTCGCTGGATACGCGCGCAGGAGGACGTAGTAGTTTTGGAGTGGATTGCGTAGCTCTCGACGGTAAGCTGATGTCGGCCAGGGATTACTGAAGCAGCGTCGCTCGACGCGGCTTATTTCCGCCACGTCGTCCTGCGTCATCGGTTCGAGGCGATACACAGGGCTCAGGGTCTGCCGCCTTTGGAACGATTGCGAAATCGACCGGCCGGTTCCCGGCTTGCGGCGACGTTAGCACTTGCGGCGCGGCGGTTCAACCTATCGACTCAGGTAGGACGCTTCGCGGCGTGGAGATAGAGCGGTTCAAGTGTCACCGCATCGTCCGCCTCCCCGCGTGAACGACGAGCGCGAGCCAGCGCCAGTAATGCCGCCGCGCGCCGGTTGCGCACCCCGTCAGCCGGCAGCCGGACCGTCGGCTTCGACGCCAAGATCTCGGCGTGCGTCTCCGACAGATCGCCACAGACGATGACGCCGCCGTCGAACGCATTCACGCGGCTAGCGAGTTCCAGAATCGTGCCGTTCCGCGGTCTTTCGACCTGATTCGACCCCCCCGCGCTCGGCTCGTACACGGCCCAGACGAGGCGTTCCCGGCCCGCCGCGACCACTGGGATCATGGGCAGCCCCACCACGGCATAGGGAAGGGCGGTGGCTTCCAGCGTGGAGACGCCGACGAGCGGGACGCCGAGACCGATCACGAACCCCTTGGCAATGCTCATTGCCACGCGCAGGCCGTTGAACATCCCCGGACCGGTCGCCACGGCGACGGCCGCGAGCGCGGCTGGTTCGATCTGCATCATGCTCATCAAGCGATCGATCTGGTCCAGCACCGTGACTGTTTGGTCGCGGTTCGCCGTCCAATTGATCTCGGCGATCCGGCGACCATCAGACAACGCGATACCGGCCTCATCGGTCGAGGAATCGATCGCCAGCAGCCAACCGCCCGGCGCCCCGCCTTCTCCGGCCATACCGCTTCCTCCTTGCAGAATTCTCAGCGGCCAGTCTGCCACGTTCTGCCGTTCGGCGTGTCGCCTGGCCGCCTGGCCGAGACCGCTTTATTAACGCCTATGGTATGATGCGGCGTAGGTCATCCTCTCCGTCATTGCAATGGGTAGCCATGCAAACGAGCTTGCTCTTCAGCACGGATATACTCCGTGCGCGCTTGGCACACGGTTTAACGCGCCTTTGACGTCCTGCCGATCGTAGACAGCGACGATGGCGCATGGCGCGGCGAACGGCTACGCCGCCAAAGGAGCGGATGGATGCAGGGGAGAAAGTCGATCTCCTTACCCGCGGCAGCAGACGCCGCGCAGGTCCAATCGTACACGGCCGGCCGGCGCAAGCCTTGGCACTCCGAGTGGCTCCTCTTTCTCCTGTTCGTCGGCCCAAACCTGATCCTTTTCTCCATCTTCACCTACTGGCCGCTCATCTACAGCGGCTACCTGAGCATGGTCCGGTGGGACATGATCTCGCCGACCAAAGTCTGGGTCGGCCTGGACAACTACAGCTACCTCTTAACCGACGATACCTTTATGACGGTGCTCAAGAACACCTTTCTCTTCACCTCCGGCGCGGTCGGCGGCTCGCTCTTGATCGGTCTCCTGGTCGCCCTCCTGCTCAACCAGCCGCTACGATTCCGCGACGGGGCGCGGGCGGTCGTTTTCGCACCGACGCTGCTCTCGGGTGCGGCAATTTCGATCGTGTGGGTCTACATCTTCGACCCGCGCTATGGTCTGATGCGCCAACTGCTCGACCCGTTGAACATCCCCTCGCCGACGTGGCTGCGCGATCCCGTTTGGGCGATGGTCGCGGTGATCATCGTCTACATCTGGAAGAACCTCGGTTTCGCCGCCGTCATCTTTCTGGCCGGCCTCCAGGCGATCCCGAAGGACCTCTACGAAGCGGCCAAGGTCGACGGCGCCGGCGTCTTCAACCGCTTCCGCAACGTCACGCTGCCGATGCTCTCGCCGATCAGCTTCTTTCTCCTCGTGACCTCGATCCTGAACACCTTTCAGGCGTTCGACATCATCCAGGTGATGACCGCGGGCGGTCCGGTCGATGCGACGAACACCCTGATCTACTACACCTACGAGCAAGGTTTCGTCGCCTTCAACGCGGGCCGCGCCGCCGCCGCCAGCATGATCCTCTTCGTCGTCATGCTCGCGGTGACCTTGATCCAGCTCCGTTACGCCGAACGGAAGGTTCACTATGGCAGTTAGTCTTCCCACGAGTGGGCGCGCCTCCGGTCCGCTCATTTCCTCTCAGGTCCAGCGGCGATTGAGCCGGCTCGCCGGCTACGCGGCGCTCATTCTGCTCTGTGCCGCGATCGGGGCGCCGCTCTTCTGGCTAGCCACAGGCGCCTTCAAGAGCCGGCAGGAGGCGCTCACCTTCCCCCCGATCTGGTGGCCCGAGCTGCTGCGCTGGACGAGCTGGCCGGATGTCGAGAATGCCTGGGCCAATTTTCGCGAGGCTTGGGCCTCCGCGCCGTTCGAACGGTGGTACCTCAACTCGCTCATCATCACCCTGGCGGGCATGGCGTTGGAACTGACCAACTCGGTCTTGTCCGCCTACGCGCTCGCGTTCCTCCGCTTTCCGTTCAAGAACCTCGTCTTTATCGTGATCCTGGCCGCGTTGATGGTGCCCGCCCAGGTGACGGTGCTGCCGAACTACGTCTTCCTCGGCAACACGATGCCAAGCCTCGGCCTCCCGAACTGGATCAACACGTATCAGGGCATCATCTTGCCCGGCGCGTCGGTCGCCTACGGCACCTTCCTGATGCGCCAGGCGTTCCGGGGTCTCCCTCGTGAGGTGCTCGACGCGGCGAAGGTGGACGGCGCCGGTCACCTCCGCATGCTTTGGGACGTCGTGATGCCGATGGCGCGGCCGGTGCTGGTGACCTTTGCCCTGATCTCTATGGTTGCCAAGTGGAATGACTACCTCTGGCCGTTGATCGTGACCAACGAGGAGCGCATGCGCCCGATCACGGTCGGCATCGCCGGATTCTTTGACAACGAGGGCAACACTAACTGGGGCGTGGTCATGGCTGGGACGGTCTATGTCATCGCCCCGCTCCTGGCGATCTACGTTTGGGCGCAACGCCATATCATTGCAGGCATCACCGCCGGCGCGACGAAGGGATGACGATGGAGCGCGGCCGATTGTCACGAGCAAGGCGCCTAGGCAGGGTGACCGCGTGGTCACCCTGGGCGACAACGATTGACCCGCGCGACGTGGCGCGGGCCGGAGTCGAAGGGAGAACGGAGATGACGATGCGTTCGGTTTCACGACGGTCGATTCTCAAGGGCGCCGCCAGCGCGGCGGCTGGGGCAGTTGCGGTCGGCAGCAAGCACAGCAGCTTCGCCGCGCCGGCCGTCCTCAAACAGGCCGGACCGATCGAGGTCCTCTACTGGGGCGCCTTTGGCGGCGCCCTCGGCGAGGCCGAGACGCAGATCGTCCAGATGTTCAACGAGTCCCAGACCGATGTCGTGGTCAACTACGAGAGCCAGAACAACTACGAGGAGCTGGCGCAGAAGGTGACGGCGGCCCTGGCCGGCGGCCAGGCGCCGGACATCGCGCTCTTCTCGGATGTCTGGTGGTTCAAGTTCTATCTCGCCAACGCGCTGGCGCCGCTGAACGACTTCATTGCCGCGAACGAGATCGACATCGCGGACTTCCAGGATTCGCTGATCGTCGAAGGCTTCCGCGACGACACCTACTGGTGGATGCCGATGGCCCGCTCGACGCCGCTCCTCTACTACAACAAGACGATGTTCGACGCCGCCGGCATCAGCGAGCTGCCCGCGACCTGGTCGGAGTTTGCGGAGATGGCGCCAGCGCTGGTCGACGGCGACCGCAAGGCGTTTGTCCACCCCGCCGCCGCCTCCTACATCGCGTGGCTCTTCCAGGGGGTGACCTGGGCCTTCGGCGGCCTGTACTCGACGCCCGAGTTCGAGATGACGATGACGAACGAGGGCACCGTCGCCGCCGGCGAGTTTTACCGCATGTCGGTCCAGGACGGCTGGGCCGGCACGCCGGTGGAGCCGGAGGTCGACTTCGAGAACGAGCTGGCCGCCTCGGGGATGTTCTCGACCGGCGGCCTCGCCGCCCGGGCGGCCAATATCGGCGACAAGTTCGAGTGGCGCACGCACTTCCTGCTCGAAGAGCTGCAGTTCGGCTGCTCCACCGGCGGCGCCGGCCTCGCCATCCTCGCCGGCTCCCCACCGGAGAAGCAGGAGGCGGCCTTCCAGTTCATCGACTACGTCACGTCGGTCGAGGGCACGATCTGGTGGTCGCAGACCACCGGCTACATGCCGGTCCGCAAGTCGGCGGTCGAAAGCGAAGAGATGCAGGCGTTCTTCGCCGACAACCCAAACGCCAAGGTGGCGGTCGATCAGTTGCCGCTGACCGCACCCCAGGACGCCGCCCGCGTCTTCGTCCCCAATGGGGACCAGATCATCGGCGGGGGCCTGGAGCGGATCACGATCAGCAACGAAGAGTCCGCCGCCGTTTTCGAGGACGTCAACGCCGAGCTTGAGGACGCCGCCGCCGACGTCATTCAAACGCTGAAAGACCAGGGCAAGCTCTAGCATCGGGTCAGCAGCGAAAGCGTGAGGCAGCGCGGGCAAGATGCCCGCGCTGCCGCTGCTCACATCCGAACGAGCACCTCGGTGAAGGACCCGGCCGGCACGCCCTCGAAGACCAGTCGTCGTACGTCGGGTTTTGT
>JBOGUE010000663.1:0-5768 GCA_050695955.1 Thermomicrobiales bacterium
CTTGCGGAGGATGTCCGACGCCCCCTCCACGTCCTGGCTGGTCCCACCGTGAAGGATGCGGGCGAAGAGGCTTGCGGCCTCGGCCTGCATGCCGGGGACGACGTGCTGGTACACGGCCATAGTGAACGTGACGTTCGCGTGACCCAGGCGTTCGCTGACGACCTTGACGGGGACGCCGGCCTTCAGCATCAGCGTCGCCGTGCTGCTGGCGAATCTGGTGACGGACCTGCTCTACGCCGTCGTCGACCCGAGGATCCGCTATGAGTAGCGCTGGCCAGACATTGGCGGCGGAGGCGCCCCGCCCGCGACTCGAGCGCGCCCGGCCGCTCTCGCCGGGCCGCCGCACGCTACGTCGTTTCCTCCACCACCGGCTGGCGGTCGCCGGCGCGATCATCCTGGGTATCCTCGCCGTCGGCGCCATCTTCGCGCCCCTCCTCTCCCCCTTCGATCCGAACGCGATCAACCTGACCAAGATCTCCCAGGCGCCAGACGCCGAGAATCTGCTCGGCACCGACCGGGTCGGACGCGACATTCTGAGCCGCGTCCTCTATGGCGGGCGCATCTCGTTGTCGGTCGGCGTCGTCGCGGTCGCGATCTATCTCTCGATCGGATTCGTGCTCGGGGCGCTCTCCGGGTATCTCGGCGGCTGGGTCGACAACGTCATCATGCGCTTCACCGAGATTGTGATGTGTTTCCCGACCTTCGTTCTGATTCTGATCCTGGTTGGCATGCTTGGGCCGAACATCGCCAACGTGATGCTCGTGATCGGCTTGTTTGGCTGGCCCGGCGTGGCGCGTCTGGTCCGGGGGCAGGTGTTGCAGTTGCGCGAGCTCGATTTCGTATTGGCCGCGCGCGCCATCGGGGCCGGCAGGTGGTATGTGATGGTCCGCCATATCGCGCCGAACGTGATCGGGCCGCTCTCCGTCGCCGGTTCGCTCGGCATCGCCGGGGCGATCCTGGCCGAAGCAGGTCTCAGTTTCCTTGGCCTCGGCGTCGTCCAGCCCACCGCGAGTTGGGGGTCGATCTTGAACGAGGCGCGCAACCCGGCCACCCTCGCCACCGAACCGTGGCTCTGGCTCGCGCCCGGCGTCGCCATCAGCCTGTCGGTCCTGGCCGCCAACTTCATCGGCGATGGGCTGCGCGACGCCTTCGACGTGAAGAGCCGGGCGGTGGGATAGGGGTGTGCATGACGGCAACGGCCGCTGCAACATCGCGGCGTACGTGTCACGAAGGCGGGCGGACCTCCGTGTCCGCCCTGGTCCGATTGCGCGATTCGCCATTTGAGGAGACCGCCTACGTGTCCATCATCGATTTCGCCAACTCCTACATCACCTTCTTCACCAGTTCCCATCAAGGCGGCAATATCGCCCGCATTCAAATCGACGCCGCCTGCACGATGACCGACGACCGTGGCGGTGAATCCGAGACGTTCTATTTGATTGCGCCCTGCCGTAGCGAACGCATGTACCGTGACGACCCGCTCTTCCAGATGCCGAACTACGAGTTCGGCGGCATCTTCGCCCGCGACGACTGCCTCATCCTTCGCACCCACTGGACGAGCGATCGCGACGACCGCGAGCTGGCCGTCAACAGCGAGCGCTTCGCCCGCGTCGCGATCGACGTCAAACACCTGCCCGACGCCCGCCAGTTGCCTGATCGGGCAGCGATTGTCCGTTCGACTCTCGCCAACGAGCGACAGGTCGCTCGCTCCGCGTTGATCGATGAACAACGCGGCGTGCGGGCCGTCCTCGAATACCCGATCAAGACCCAGAACGTGACCGAGGACCCGCCCCAATTTCAGGTTGATACCGGGCCGCTGATCGTGCCCGACTTCTCCTCATCAGCGGCGCACCCGATTCAGCGCTTCGACGTGGCCCACGTCGTCTACCACCAGTTCGACCAGGCCGAGTTTGTGCTGCGCAGGCCCGGCGCGGTCGGCGAGCGGGAAGGTACGCCGGTTTCGGTGACCGACTACACGGTCGTCCAGGCCGTCGCGGCTCGGAACGAGCTATGGAGCGGAGCGTGAGCGATCGATGAAACGTCTTGCTAAATACGAAGGCATCGGCAACATCGCCGTCGAAGAGGCGCCGGTTCCAGCGCCGGGCGAGCGAGAAGTCCTGATCCGGAACGTTCGCACGCTCATCAGCCGGGGGTCGGAGATCGGGCGGCGCTACCTTGACCCGGGCGCGCTCGACCCGGCCATCATGGGCTACTCCGCGGCCGGCGTCGTCGAGGCGCTCGGACCGGGTGTGGCGGACTACGCGGTCGGCCAAGCGGTATCTGCCGTCGCTCCCCACGCCGAATATGTGATCGGGGACCTGGATAAGGGCGAAAAAAGTTGGGTTGTGCCCATCGCCGCGGGCGTCTCCTTCGAGCACGCGACCTTCCATCCCTTGGCCACCGGCGCCACGATGTGGGCGAAGATCGCCGGGGTGAAACCGGGCGACACGGTCGCCGTGCTGGGACAGGGACTCGTCGGCCTGCTGGTGATGCAAGCGCTGCGCGTCTACCAACCCGGTTGCGTGATCGCGGTCGACGCGCTGCCGATGCGCTGCGACCTGGCGGGCCGGTTGGGGGCGGACGTGGTCGTCAACGCCGCCGACGAGGACCCGGTCGCCCGCGTG
Organism: Thermomicrobiales bacterium; assembly: GCA_050695955.1. GTDB lineage: Bacteria > Chloroflexota > Chloroflexia > Thermomicrobiales > UBA6265 > JBOGUF01. The sequence continues at coordinate 2,625 of JBOGUE010000663.1, forward strand.
CGAGCGCTGACGGGCGGTGACGGCGCCGACGTCGTTATCGACTGCGTCGGGGGGACGGCGGGCGTCCGCTCGTTCGCACAGGCCCAGGAGATGTGCCGCCGCCTTGGCCGCATCCACCTTATCGCGCTCTACCATGGCCAGCCGCTGCCGCTCGACGCCGGCAAGATCCAGGGCCGCCTCCTCATCGGCGGCTACTACACCGACGAACCCCGCCTCCCCTTTGCGCTTCAGGCCATGGACGCCATCGCCGCCGGCGATATCCAAGTCGCCCCCCTCATCACCCGTCGCTTCCATTACACCGAAGCCAAAGACGCCTTCGACCTGCTGTACCACCAACCAGATCAAGCACTCGGCGTCCTCTTTGCCTGGGACAACGAGCCGTCTGCCGTCAGCTAGAAGCCAGGAGCTAGGAGCTAGGAGCTAGAAGCTGTGAAGTACCAGTACCGCGCCGGCATCATTGGACTTGGTCGCATTTCGTCGACGATCGACGACGAGGTGCAGGGGAACCCGGCGGTCATGCTGCCCTATTCGCACATGGCCTGCTACCGGGACGTATCCGAGGTCGAGGTCGTCGCCGGCGCCGACCCGTATCAGGAGCAGCGCGACGACTTTCGGCAACGGTGGGGCGTCGAGAACCTCTACGCCGACTACCGCGAGATGCTCGCCAACGAGCGGCTCGATATCGTCAGCGTCGCCACCTCGGCGAAGCCTCGGCCCGGGATCGTGATCGATTGTGCAAAGGCGGGAGCGCGGCTCATCTTTGCTGAAAAGCCGCTGGCGATCAGCCTGGCCGACGCCGACGCTATGCTCGCCGCCTGCCGGGAGCACGGTGTCAAGATGGCGGTCGGCTGCACGCGCCGGTGGAGTCCGTACTGGAGCGCCGCACGCGACTTGATCGCCGCCGGCGGCATCGGTCGCGTACTGCAGATCAATGGCTTCGGCCGGGCCGGCATCTCCCACAATGGCAGCCATCTGGTCGATTTGGTCCGCTTCTTGGCGGGCGGCGACGTCGCGTGGGTCGTCGGCGAGGCCGAGAGCGACGCGGCGGCTGAGTCGGGCGACGACTTCATGGCCAACGGCTACCTGGCGTTCAACAACGGGGTGCGCGCCTTCGTGCGGACCTGGCCCAGCGGCGGGGCCGAGTGGAACTTCGAGGTGATCGGCGAGAACGGCCGTCTCCGCTCCGTCGCCAACGGCAGCGAGCTTGAATGGTGGCAAACCACTGCTGGCGACCGCTGGGGCACCCTGACCCGCCGCCCCTTCCCGATGCCCCAGCGGATCGAAAGCCCCGGTGTCCGCGCCGTCCGCGACTTCATCGCCTGCCTCGCATCCGACAAGCAACCCGAATGCGCGGGCGCGGACGGGCTGGCCGCGCTGGAGATCGCGATCGCCCTGCGCGACTCGCACCTCCGCGGCAACTGCCGGATCGATCTCCCGTTGGCCGACCGCTCCCTGGCCATCCGTTCGGCGGAGACGTTGGCCGGGGAGATGCCGGTGGCGCTGCGGCGACGATAGACGGCCCCCCCCGGCCCCCCAGCATTGCGGGGCCGGGGAGGCCGTTGTTCCATCGCACCCCGATCGTAAGCAACCTTACTGCGCCCACATTCCCATCGGGCATACCGTGATCTCGTGGCTATTGGCCACCCGATACTGGTTGCCAATCAGCAGGAGGGAATGAAGTGGATACGGGATTCACCCGCCGGCAGGCATTGCGTGCCGGCGCGGCGCTCGGCCTGGGCGCGACGCTGGGCGCTTACCGCATGGGAACGGCTCGCGTTAGCGCGTCGCAGGCGTCGCCGGCCGCGGAGGAAGTTGAGGTCATCGTCGGCGACGTCGTCGAGTACTCGCTCGAACCGAACGGCTGGGAGGGCCATTTCGGGTCGGTCACCCTCACCATGCACCCCGGCTTCTTCAACGGCGGTGACGCCTGGTTCATCCGCACCGACGCCTCCGACCAGGCATTCGCCGCGGAAAATAGTCTCGTCTACGTGCCGCTCCTCAAGAACGCGCTCGACGTCGAAGGGGCTTTCGCCAATCTCTATCTCTTCCCCCAGGGCGCGAGCGACCAGCGCCCCGTCTTCTCGACCGCCCCGAACCAGGAAACCTATAACCCGGCCTGGCGCCTGCACAACGTGACCTTCAGCGGCGATCCAGAGCTGCTCGACTCCGAGGAGGCGATCCGCGCCGCCGAGACCGCCGGGACGGCCACCGTCGAGGCGACTGAGATCGTCGTCAACTACCCGCTGGTCCTCTGGCCGGACGGTGGGTTGCCGGTCGACCCCGATCTGGTCCAACCGCTCGGGCCGGGCATCCTGATCTCGGAACCCGATACGGCCAACGGCACCGTCACCTTCAAGCTGCATCAGTGCTACCCCGGCAGCCGCTACATCGCCACCGACACCTCCGCCATACCCATGGCCGGGATGATGGGCGTCGTCGGCTCGGCACCGACCCAATTGCTGATCGAGGCCAAGGCGACCGCCCCGATCTACGTCTTCATGCCCGGTCTGCCCGGCCCGGCGGCGATGGGCGGCCAGCCGTCGGTCTTCAATAGCACAGCCGGCGACCCCATCTGGAGTCCCTTCTGGGAACACATCACCGTCGCCTGGAAGGAGGGTGCGACGCCGCGGGTGCTGACCTCCGAGGCCGAAATCCTGGAGGCGGAGGCGGCCGGCGAAGTCCAACTCTTCAAGGGCGTGCCGGAGACCGACCCGATGAGCTTCGTCGTCAACTGCCCGGCCCCGATCCTGGCCCCGAACACCTACGACCCGGCCGCCTTCCCGGCCCCGGAGGCGTCGCCAACGGCGTAGGGGTGATGTACCTTTTCCCGATAGGTGGTAGGGGCGGACCGGGTGTCCCCTACCAGGATTGTTGCCGATGACCGATCAAAGTGGATCGCCAAAACCCCGCCGCTGGCCGCTGCTGCTGGCCGCGGTCCTGGTTGCCGTGGCGCTCGGCATTGCCCGCCCGTGGCAGGAGAACGATCCCGATCTCGGTATCGTCGCTCAGGTGGCGGCGGAGAACGCGGCGGACGTCGAGACGGCGCCGGCGGCGGGGAATCTCGCGCCCAACTTTCGACTGGAGACGATCGGCGGCGAGGTCGTCCGGCTCTCGGATCTGCGGGGCACACCCGTCTTCCTGAAC
>JBOGUE010000664.1:0-10246 GCA_050695955.1 Thermomicrobiales bacterium
CTTCTGGGGCTCGCCCGGCGTCGGTGATAGTCACCCGTCGAGCCACGTCGCGGACAACCTCCGCATCTTCAAGGAAGTCTACGGCCCGGTCGCCGCGTACGCCGAGGCGAAGGGTGTCCGCATCGCCTTCGAGACAGCGGGGCGGGGCGGGCCGGAGGGGAACATCGCACAGTGTCCCGAGCTGTGGGACGCGATGTTCGAATCGGTGCCGTCGCCCGCGCTCGGCCTCAGCTTCGACCCGTCTCACCTGATCTGGCTGCACATCCCCGACGTGCCGGGCGTGATCCGCGCCTACGGTGACCGGATCTATCACGTCGACGGCAAGGATTGCGAGATCTTGCCCGCGCGGTTGGCCCGGCAGGGGATCCTCGGCAGTGCCTGGTGGCGATACCGGCTGCCCGGCCTCGGCGCGCTCGATTGGACGGACATCTTCTCGGCGCTGCGTGAAGTCGGCTACGACGATATCGTCGCCATCGAAAACGAGGACCCGATTTTTCCCGGCCTCGACGCGGTCGCCTGGTCGGCCCGCTACCTTCGAGACAGGCTGATGCCCACGGTGGGTTCAGCGGATCGACCGATCTAAGGCGTTAGGGGCCTCGTCGTCTTTCCTCATGCCTAGCTCCGAACGCCTAACGCCTGTAGGAGGAATCGAATGTCGTCGCGGAAGATTCGGACGGCGATTGTCGGATGCGGCAAGATCGCGGTGACGCACGCGGGCGCGCTCGGCGCGCTGGAGGAAGCTGACTTTGTTGCCTGCTGCGATTCCGACGAGGGCCGGGCGCGGGCAATGGCGGAGCAGTATGGCGTGCCACACGTCTTCACCGATGCCCGGCAGCTTTTCGCCAGCGGCCTTATCGACGCTGCCCTCGTTTGCGCGCCGCATCCCGCGCACTGCCCTTTGGTGACGGCCGCGGCGGAGGCGGGCGTCCACGTGATGTGCGAGAAGCCGATCAGCGTCAGCCTGGCCGAGGCGGACCAGATGGTCGAGGCGGCTGCCAAGGCGGGTGTGACCTTCGGCGTCATCTTCCAGCGGCGCTTTTGGCCGTCGGCGCAACGCATCCGGCGGGCGATCGACGAGGGCAAGCTGGGCAAGTTGACCCTAGGGGAGTGCTCGGTCCGCATCTGGCGACCGGAAACCTACTTCGCCTCCGATCCCTGGCGCGGCAAGTGGGCGACTGAAGGCGGCGGCGTGCTGATGAATCAGGCGGTACACGCCATCGATCAGTTCCAGTGGTTTATGGGACCAGCAGTCGAAGTCGTGGGGCGCTTCGCGACGCTACGCCACGGCGCTTATATCGACGTCGAGGACACGGCTGTCGCGACGGTTGTCTTCGCCAATGGCGCGCTGGGCACGATCCAGGCGGCCTCGACCTTCGACCCCGGCTTCGGTTTCCGAGTTGCGGTGCACGGGGATGCCGGAACCGCGGTCAGCGTCTGGGAGAACCCGGAAGGGCGACAAGGCGTCAATGACCTCTGGACGATCCCCGGCGAGGAGGAGCAGCGCCATGGCTGGGAGCAAACGGAGAGCAATCGCCCCGGCTTCCCGGAGTTCCACGTCCTCCAGATCCAGGACTTTTTGCAGTCCTTGATCGAGAACCGGCCTCCCGCCGTCACCGGCGCGGAGGCGCGCAAGTCGTTGGAGATCATCCAGGCGATCTACGAATCATCGCGCACGGGCAAGCCGATACCGCTGCCGATGGAGGCCGCCTGACAGAGTGCTATAGGTCCGGTTCCGTCGATCCGCGGTCGGTATCCGCCTTCGGGCCGTCGTTGCGTTCGGCCATAGCAATAGGCAACGTGGGCGACGGCTTGTCCATCGGGGCCGGGATGCGCTTCTCGAAGTCGATCCAGATCCGCTTGTCGTTGCGGCAGTCGTACAGGCGGCAGACATGCGGACGCTGGGCGTGGATGGTACAGGCGCGGGATTCCGGGTGGCAGTGCGTGCAATAGCCGTCTGAGCCGCGCTTGATGAAGTAGGGGTTGCCATAATCCCACTTGGCGACCCCTTCTTCCAGGTCCTGGGCGGTGAGAAAGAAAGGGAAACTGCAACAGCGGGCGTGGCAAAGGTGAATTCGGTTCTCGCAGTCGATCTCGACGCTTGCCGCGTCCTCGTACTTGTCGCCCATCTCGGCCAAGCGCACCCGCGGGCGCGGAATCTCGTTGATTGCCTCGCGTGCCTGCACGGTTGCCGGGCCGATCTCTTCTTCGCTGAGGACGCCCTTGTCGATCAGCAGCCCGGTGAGGGCGGTGATCGAGGCGAGGGCTTCGGTCCCTTGGACTTGCCCGACGTGGAGCATGATGTGAGCAAAACGGAGCCCGCGCTCAAGTTCCTGTCGCTGCTCCGGTAACATCATCTCGTCCGGTCGAATCTCCGGGTCGGTCGCCTCGGACATTGTGGTCCCCTTTCGTCCAACGACGGCGCGCTCGAATGGACGAAGCGCGAACTTCGGAAGCGCCGGCGACGGTCTGTTCAGCTTAGCGTAATGGGATTGTACACCCGGCGGCGAGCGGTCCGGCTTCTTGTTCACCTTCTTGTATCTCCACAAGGTGCACAAGATGGCGGCCGGTGTTCCGAGATGGTCAGTCCGATGATGCTTGGCCAGCGGCCCGGCGAGTGGAGCCGCGTTTGGCCGGCGTGGTCTTGACCGGAATCTCTTCGGCGGCCGCGTTCCCGTTTGGTTCGAGCTCCAGCGGAGGGGCTTCGATGGGAGCGAAGCCGAGGGTGAGCGATTGCTCGACGATACCGCGGCGCAGGAGTTTCTCGGCTTCCTGCAACGAGGCGCGCAGGGGGTGCTCCGGCTTCACATCGGCGAGCATCTCCCGGACTTGTCGCATTAAGTCGATGGTCTTGTTGAAGGTGAGGACGAGGTCGCCCTCGGACAGCTCGATCGTCTCGCCGATCTCCACCATCGTCGCGCCGCGGCACCAATCGCGGGCGGCGCCGTAAAAGCTCGGATTGTGCCCCTCAGTGATGTAGAGGCTGTTGTCCCGTTCCTCGCCGAGAACCGCGTGTTCGAGGTCTTCCAGGCGGCGACGGATGAGCACGAGCCGCTCCGGCAGTGTGTAATGGTTCGCATAGCGGAAGTCGCGGTCGAAACTGAACCAGGAGAAGACCTCGGCCAAGTCCTCCGGCGGCAGGCGGTCAAGGACGCCCCGGTCGACTAACTCGGCCAGGATCAGGCCGTCGTTGTCGAAAATGTCGGCCAGCATATCGGCTTTTGGGGTCGGGTAGCCGCGATGCAGGTACCCGAAGCGGTGCAGCACCTCCCGAATACCGCGAATGACACCGCGAATGCGCGCTTCCTCGGCGTCCACCTCGCGGGCCAGGATCTCTTCGAGCGCCCGCCGCTCCTTCTCCAAACGTTCCAGCCTGATCAGCGCGTCGCGATGCTCTTTGCGGACAGGACAACGGTGGCAAGGGTGTTGTTCCCGCGCGTCTTGCAGTGACCGGGTCTGCTCATGCACCTCGCCCGCTTGCCGGCCGAGGCGTTCGAGCTGGCCCGTCAACCGCGTCTGCTCTTTGGCACTGTGCTCGGCGGCCATCGCGTTGAGGTCTGGCAATCCAAGGCGCTTGGCCCGGCGCCAAAGGTTGGTGATCTCGTTTGCCGGGACCAGATCCGTCGCGCTCGCCACAGAATCCGGTGGTTCGACCAACTTCCCCGGCACGCGGACAACCTTGCCGTCGGTCAGATAGTCGATCTGGCGGTATTCGGGTACGAGCCGGATCGTTTTGCCGAAAAGGAACAGGCCGACGCCACCGCGCGCGCCGCGCCCCAGATAGACGCCCCAACCGTGCTGACGGTGGTGGGCAACCAGGCCGATCGGCGCGGCGCGGAAGGCACGCCGCAGCGCCTGGCGCCCTGGCTCCGGCCAGGGTGGGGAGAAGTTCGATCGCTCGGCGTCGCCCAGCGACTGTCGCGCCCGGCGCTCCTTGTGTTGCTGGGTCGTGAGGGTGGCGTTGATGACGCGGTACTCGTCGAGCAACTCGTCGCCGGCTTCGTAGCCGATTAGACAGCCTTTCGGTACGCCAACGATGTCGCCGCCGATCTCGACGATGTCGTCTTCGAGCTGCCGGATCCGCTCGCTGGTCTGGAACTGCGACAGGCTCTGTTGGAGCATCGTCCGCACTCGTTCGCCGTGCGGCGGGTCCCACAGGTTGAGCACGGTGTTGTAGCGCACGGCGAAGGCCGAGCGGACTGGCTCGAGATCGCCGGTGGCGACGCCGAGCGTCTCGCGGAAGGTGATCCACGGCGAGTAGGGCACGATCACGTGCCCGAACGCGTCCATACCGCGCCGCCCGGCGCGGCCGGCCATCTGCTGGAACTCGTTGGGGATGAGCACCCGCCGCCGGCGGCCGTCCCATTTGCTCATGCGGCCGACGATGACCGAGCGGGCCGGCATGTTGACGCCGAGCGCCAGCGTGTCGGTGGCGAAGACGACCTGCATCAGCCCACGGGAGAAGAGGACCTCGACCAACTGCTTTAGGATCGGAAGGAGGCCGGCGTGATGGAATCCGATGCCCTTACTGGCCAGCGAGGCAATGAGCCGGACTTGATCGAGTTCCCGATCCTCCGGCCGCAGCGCGGCGAGGTAGTGACCGACCGTCTGTTCAATCTGCGCCGCCTGCGCCTTGGTGACGAGGTGCGGACGCATCAGGGCGAGTCGCTCGGCGAACGCTTGGCAGTCGTTGCGGCTGAAGAGAAAGTAGATCGCCGGCAGCATCTCTTTGGTGAGGAGGGTATCGACGATCTCTCGCGGTTGCGGCTCGTCCATGTCGCCGGTGTGGCGTTCGGTAATGCGGCGGCCGTGCGGCCCGGCGCGGCCGGCTTGCTTGCGCAGCTCTCCGCCGGTGTGCGGGAAGTCGCGCAACTGGACACCGTTGTGGTCGACTACCTGATTCAGCTTGCCATCGAGGAAGTAGTACAGCGAGAGGGGCACCGCCCGTTCGGTGTGGGTGATAAGGCGGATCGGGCGGTGAGTGCGGCTGATCCAAGCGGCGATCTCGTCCGCGTTGGAGACGGTCGCCGAGAGGCAGATCAACTTGACGTGCGCCGGGCAGAGAATGATCGCCTCTTCCCACGTGGTGCCCCGCTCCTGGTCGGCCAGAAAGTGAATCTCGTCGAAGATGACGGCATCGACCATGTCGAGATCCCACGGCGTCTGCAGGAGCATGTTGCGTAGGACCTCTGTCGTCATCACGACGACGCGGGCGTCGCGGTTCTCCGAAACGTCGCCGGTCAGCAGGCCAACCTGATCGCCGTAAATCTGGCGCAGGTCGCGGTACTTCTGGTTGGAGAGGGCCTTGATCGGCGTGGTGTAGAGGACGCGACCGGTCTCCTTAAACGCCTCATAGACGCCAAATTCCGCCACGACTGTATTGTGAGTCACGACGAACCCGTCGATGACGAAGAGGCCATCGGGTGCATCGACTGAGATGCAAACCATTTCAACGTCGCCTGCAGGTTCCACGTTTGCAATTGCACGATTCGGCTCTTTGCGCGGCAACGTGGTATAGCGGGTGGCCTTGCGAGTGAGCGCGAATGGCGCAATGCTTCTGGGCAACTTGATATGCATACGATAGGAGGGCTGGTAGCCTGTCTCTTTGCGGCAAATCCGCGTGCGCCCGCCAAGCGATCGAACGACGAACGCCACATCTTCTGCTAGCACGGGTGAGACAGACGAGTACTCTAAGTCACCCCGGCTGCTAATGCTGCCATCGCTGTCAAGCAAACCTTGAAGAAGTGAAATTCGGTCGGCGACCGATGCGTACTTGTATGTTTCGGGAATGAACTTGGTCTCTGCCCGCTTGCCCATCAATCCGAGTTCTCGTAAGTGGTACACCATGGAGTTTTTGCATCGAGTGCGGCGGCTTACAATCAACCAATTGTTCGGTCGGGTCTCCTCAGGCACTATCATCGAGTCTGTGGGAAGCAATCGCTCTACCGAGCGAATGATCTCCTCGTCGTTCGAGGCGAATCGAACGACACCAGTGGAGAGACCGCCGTCCCCCAGGATCAATCCTAAGAGGTAGGGATCGAGACGCTGACGTGGGCCAGCAGTTGTTAGAGCAGCGAGGAGAGACGGTCTGTATCGAACAGGAATGGGGTTGCGTCCGGTTTCCCACGCCGCAATGGCCCCCTGGGTAACACCGATTTTCGCTGCCAAATCGCGCTGAGTTAGAACGGTTTCGGATCGTGCAAGCTGGAGGGATACGAACTCGGCGTCTTGTTGAAGGATGCATTCGGTGTTTGACGTCGTTTTGTGTTCGCCGAACTCGACCGGCGATACCATCGGGATGAAATGCCGACGGCCCTGACCATCTGATAAGCCCTCCGCGAGGATTTCTCGCAAGGTGCGAACGCGCCAAGACAGGCCCGCATGGCGCCGCCACTTGTTGTTAACCGTCCACAGGTGCTCCATGTCGCAGACAACGGAGATGCCGTCCGTGAATGTAACTCGCCAGCCAGACCGGACACCTTGGGGATAAACGCCAGTGACGCGAATGGGTCTGCCGTGCGCGCCTATCACGCTATCGCCGGGACGTAGATTGCTGATTCGAGTCCAACCGGTGGGCGTGAGGATGGGCGTGTCGTGGGCAAGGGACTTTCCCGTGCCGGTCGGGGCGGCCACCATCACCGAGTCGCCGTGGATCAGGGTGCGGATTGCCTCCCGCTGGAACTCATCAAGCGGGAACGAGTAGAGGACCGAGAACTGGTTGATTTCGGTCTCGATCTTGGGATCGCGTTCAAGGGTGTAGCTAAAGGCGGGCGTGGCGCCGACCGGGGCCGGCGTTTGGGATGCGTCAGGGAAGACGGAATCGAGCGTACGCGCAGGAAATTGGTCGGTCGGTTCTGGTTGGTTTGCCGGCGGCGTCGCCGCGTCGTTTGCCTCGTTGGGTGCCAAAATCCTGCTCTATTCGAAGGCCGGCGGCAGCGCCGGCTCGCTCATGACGCGCCGTCGTCGCGGGGTGTGCCCGCTGGACATAAGTGTATCACGGGCGGGTCGTGGCACTCGGCGGTCCGGTCAGGTAGGCAACGAGGAGATCGATGGCGTCCGCCGTCGTGCCGCCGAGGCCGATGTCGCGGTGCATCATGCCGAACCCGGTGAGGACAGCGACGATCATGCCAGCAGCTTGCCGCGGGTCCCGTGCGATCTCGCCCGCGATGCGGTCGCGGCCCAGCCGCTCGGCTAATAGGTCGATCGACTCCCCATGTAATGCGCGCAGGCGTTCGACCATCGGCGGCTGCTCGTGAGCAATCGTGAGAAAGTAGAGCGTGAGGAGACGGTAATGGTGCAGGGTCGCGGTCTCGTCCGGCAATCCCGCAAAGAGCGAGGCGAGGCGGCCTCGTAATGGCCCGTTCCCGCAAATGAATGGCTGAAAGAGCTGGTCGCGGATGCGCCGGGTGATGCGTTCGTAGAGGGCGAAGAGCAATTGGTTCTTGTCGCGGAAGTGGTAGGTGAGGACGCCGTTCGATATCTGGGCTCCCTGGCAGATTGCGGCGAAGGTGAGGGCGTCCCAACCGCGGTCAGTCAACAGATGCTCTGCCGCGGCCAGAATTTGCTCTCGCCGGCGCGTTTGAATCTCCGTGTGGGGCATAGTGATCCCAATGGTGTCAGTGAGCGCTTACGGACGACAGTACGCCGGATGTGTTGCCTCGTCAAGCGATTAGTGGCGAGCTGACAAGATCACCGCTGACCGCGCCGGGACCTCAATGGTGCGATCTCCCCCCCGGCCGTGCAGCCTGGGACGTGCGCCCGACCCGCCGTAGCGCCGCTGGGATGTCGAAAAACGGATGCGCCAGCCGGCCGAGGGCGCACCGGTCAGTTGCGCAATACCGGTCATGGAACGAGTGAACGCCGAGCCGACATTCGCAATCAAGAGGCGATGCTCGTCCCCCCACCAACGGTGGACCGCGATCGCCCGCGCACCGAGCGCCGATGCCCGCGTCGTGTGCCGGTCATTGACGGCGAGAACGGGATCGTCACGGCGGAGCGCGAGGAGCGTTCGGTAGAGATCGTAAACACCGCGGTTGCGTCGCCGTTCGCGCAGTTCAAGCTTTGAGTCCAGAAAGGTTGATGCGGATTGCGGATCAGGGATCGCGTTGCGCCATGCCTCGTCCGCGAAGGCACGGTAGCCCGCGAACTCTTGCCGTCGCCCCTCCGTGATCAGCGGTCCCAACGCCGCGTCGTGGTCGGAGAAGAAGAGGAATGGGGTGGAGGCGGCGAACTCCTGCCCCATGAAGAGCAGCACCGTCTCCGGTACGAACAAGAGCAGCGTTGAGACCACGGCGTACTGTTCGAGGTTGATCTCGTGATGGATGCGCTCGCCGAATGGGCGGTTCCCGACCTGATCGTGGTTCTGGAGGCAGAGCACGAAGTTCGACGCCGGCGCGGACGGGCGCCGGTCGGGGAAGCCGTGCTCGATGGCGAGGGCGATCTGCTCCATGCTGCCGGCATAGTCGGCGTAGTGCATCTCGTGGGCGTTCGTCAGGAGGACGCGCAGCTCGTGGTGAAAGTCGTCGGCCCAGATGGCATCGAGACCAAAGCCACCGGTTGCGCGAGATTGGATACTGCGCGTGTCGTTCTCGGCGATGAGGACGACGTTTCGCGTCGTCGCCGCCCGCACCGTGTCGGCGAGTTCGGCCAAGATGTGGGTGGGGCTTTCGTCGACGATGGTGTCAGGCGCGTCGAGGCGAAGTCCGTCGACGTGATACTCCTCGATCCAACGGCGCGCGTTGTCAATGACGAACCGGCGAACCCATTCGTTGTGCTGACCGTCGAAGTTGATGGCGTCGCCCCAGGGGGTTTGGTGGCGATCGGTGAAGTAGTCGTCGCTGAACGCGCGCAAGTAGTTGCCGTCCGGACCGAGGTGGTTGTAGACGACGTCGAGGATGACGCCAAGACCCTCGCGGTGGGCTGCATTGACAAGATCTCGCAAATCACCTGGCGATCCGTAGTTGCAGGTCGGCGTGAACAGATCAACGCCGTCGTAGCCCCAGTTTCGGCAACCCGGAAACTCGGCGACGGGCATCAACTCGATCGCGTGTACGCCGAGCCTGCGCAACTCGGGTAGTTCGCGCCGTAAGGCTTCGAATGTGCCCGCTTCCGTGTACGTCCCGACGTGGCACTCGTAGATGACGAGGCCGTCCATGGTGATGCCCGGCCAGTCGTGATCGGTCCAAAAGTACCGCGACGGATCGACCACCTCCGACGGGCCGTGCGGACCCTCCGGCTGAAACCGGCTGTAGGGATCCGGATACATCTGCCCTTCATCGAGGCGGTAGCGGTAGCGGGCGCCCGCATCCAGTCCGCGAACGAAACCGGTGTGGATGCTGTCGGCGCCCCGTTCGAGGGGATAAATCGATGAACGTCCTTGGGTTTCGACCACGACTTCGAGCAAGCGCGCGTTTGGCGCCCAAACGGCGAAGTGGACGCCGCCGCCGGCGAACGTGGCTCCGAGGGTGACCGCGTTCTCCTTCACTGATATCCCCACTCGTTTGGCCGGACGGACGGCGACCGGCTTCGACCTATCTCATTGCCGCACAAGGAGGGCAAGCGGTAGGACGTTGAACAGCGTCGCGAGCGCCATTGACGATCTGTCGCCATCATTGGCGGTGAACGCTACGCCGGTGAATACGTCTCGATAGGCCCAGCCATGGGTTTCTGGCGGCAAGACCAATCGGGTGTCGCCCCAAGTCGCTTCTCCCAGTGGGAATCCTGGCTCTGATCCGGTCAGCTCTGCAACCAGCCGGGGCACGGCAACGATGACGTCGCCGGATTCGTGCCGCCGGGCGAAGGCCACGACGTGCTCAGCGCGTGTGCCCGTGATCTCGATCCGCTCGTATTCACCGTGACTGAAGACGTTTCGCAGCGATTGGCGCACCTCCAATGCGCGTTGGGTCACGTAGAGCTTGATCCGACCGTCCTCGTAGCCTTCGAGCAGCTCCGTCGCCAGAGCGATGCCTGGTTTGCGGCGACGCAGCGCGGAGAAGGCCGCGCGGCGAGCCTCGAAGTCGACCGGACGGCGGTTGTCGGGATCGACGAGGCTGAAATCCCAGCACTCGGTGCCCTGATAGAGATCGGGCACTCCCGGTGCGGTCAGCTTCAGGAGCTGCTGCGACAAGCTGTTGATGGCGCCGAGATGGGCGACCTTTTGCCGGAACGACGCGAAGTCGTCGAGGAAGACGCCGCCGCGATCCTGGCTCATGGCGGCGCGAACGAACGACTCGGTCGCGGTGTCGTACTC
>JBOGUE010000665.1:0-4410 GCA_050695955.1 Thermomicrobiales bacterium
GGCCGATGGTGCGACGCCTCGCCCAGGATGCCGATCAGCGCCCGTGTCGGCGGATCTTGGATCGAACGCTGCGCCCGGAAGAGCGCCGAACCGTCGGGGTCCGCGAGATCGCGCGGTGCAAAGAGCAGCGCGCCGCCGGACGTTTCGGCCGCGTCGCCATATTCCTCCCGCAGGTCCGGCCAGTGCGCCAATGCCCGCAGACTCGCATAGATAAGTAACGACGGATAGCGGTCGCGGCGGTCTGGTCCGGTGGAAAGTCCGGCAGGATGGCGATAGCCCGGCGTCGATTCGGTCGAAGACGGCCGCGCCGATCCGGGCCAAAACGCGGTGTCGTAGTCGACGAGCACGACCCGGCCATCGGCGCGAACCATGACGTTGTCCGCCGTCAGATTTCCGTGCGAGAAACCCGCGGCCTCAAGATCGTCCACCGCCGCCAGCCAAGCCCCCGCCAGCGCGTCGAGCCGCTGGGTGTCACCCGCGCGGCAAGCCCGATCGACGGCGGCAATCAGCGTCGAACCATCGACCCAATCCATCGCCATGATCGGGTGGTGGAGCGACCGAAAGTCCGCCCCCGCCAGCGACAGACCGTCCGCGAAGTAGTGCACGCTGCCGACCACAGGTGAGGACGGCGATTCCCGCAGTTTGGTCACGGCAGGCGCGCTCGCAAGGCCGCGATATCGCTCCGGCAGTCCCGGCTCAGGGTGATCCGTCAGCAGGCAGCGCAGCGCGAACGAGCGGCCCGATGGCTGGCGAAGCTGATAGACGACGGCGTCGGCGCCCACCACGCGGAGCGGTTGGTTGGGACCAGTGGTTGCGATCATCCCGCCGCCGAGCCGGTTCACGGCCGGGACCAGCCGTCCGGAGCGGCGCATCGCATCGTCGAGTGTGGCAAGTGTAGGCATAGGCCGATCTGGTCGATTTCGGTGTCTGGGACACCAACGAAGTACCGAGCGCGTTATGGTGGATGGTACAGTGACACCCAGCACCCGCGATTGTAGTCGAACGAATCAGGAAAACGAGATCGCGGTTCAGTGGGAAAGGCAGAAACGTGTGGTGCAGCTTCGGAGACGCGAACGACCCGAATCCACCCCCTTCAACGCCAAGAACGACGGCGCCTCGACGACTCTAGCGCTCCCAACGCTCCCTGACGATCAGCCAAGCCGTCCGCGACGTACCGACGGCCATCACGATTTGGTCGAAGATCTCGGAGCCATGTCGGCCTCCCTCGGTGAGGTCGACCCGCGCTCGTCTAAACGCATGGGGAACCTCGCCCGTTCCATCCGCTCGGAGGAAGGACGGCAGGCCTGGGCCGACGTCGACCTCAGGCGTGCCTTCAACACCGAGCGGCTGGCCCACGCCTACGCGGTCCGGCGCGAGGGCGGGTACGTGCCGCCGACTGTCGATCGAGCGGACAAAATCCGCAACGTCATGGTCCTGTTGCCGATCTTTCTGACGTGGGCCGCGCTCGCCGAGGCGGTACGTGCCTACCAGGTGTACATCTCCGCCAATCCCGAAGAGGTTCGGCTGCCATTCCTACTGCTTTGGCAGCAAGGATTCGGCGACGAAGGCAGCATTCTCTCTCCCACGTTCTCCTCGCTCGCCATCGTCGACGCGGTGATCATCTTCATCATTATCGTGCTGACCTTCTACTCACACGGTCGCCGCGAGGCACAAGAGGACGCGATCGCCGCGACCGCCGGGCGGTTCCAGACCGATCTTGACAATACCTTGGCCGAGGCGACCGTCGTCCTCGCCTCCGACCGGGCCGGCCGCCCGGCGATGCTGGCGAACAGCGTCGACCGGCTCGCCGAGCGATTTGACCTCAGCAGCCAGGAACTGCTCACGCGCTTGCGCGTCGAGCACGACCGGCTGGAGGCGATCGCCTCCCGGCGCGAGAAGGAGTTCGAGGACTTCGGCATCTTCGCCAGCGGTATGCGCGCCGGCGCCGAGGAGATGCACCGCCTGCTCATGGACCTGCGTCAAGTTTCGACCGGCCTCCAGACCGCACTTGAAGACCTGACCAGCGAGGTTGGCGTCACCAGCGACCAGCAACGGTCACTGATGTCGGCCGTCGGCTCGCTCGAGCGGATGGTCGCCTCGGGCATCCAGAGCGACCACGCCGTGACCCGCCAACTCGCCGACGCTGCCAAGGGCCTCGCCGATGCGGCTGACAAGTCGCTCTCCGGTTCGGAAGCGGCGGCGCACGCCGGCCGGACCGCCAGCGACGCCGTTCGCGGCATCGCCGAGATCGCCGCGCGATTGGCCGCCAGTCAAGAACGAGTGGAACATGCTATTGCCAACGAAGCTGAAGCCAACGCGCGTTTGGCCGATTCCCTACGCGGCACGGCCGGCGGCGTCAACAGCGCGACCAAGAACCTGGGCGACATCTCGACGAATTTGGCCTATTTGCGCGACGAGTTCCTGCGTATCGGTGACCTGAGCGCTCAACGCCAGCACGAGGTCAGCGAAGAAGCCGGCGCATTGGTGCGCCGCCTCGATCATCTGACGGCCCAACTCGAACGGGTGGCGGGCGTGGCGCCGGCGCCGGCCGGTTCGCACGGCTACGAATGGTCGGGGTCAGGCCAAGGCGGCCAACCGGACGAGCAATTCGACCAACGCGGCGCTCGCCGTGAGCGCGGTCTCTGGCCGCGCCGCGAGTAAGCACGCCGCCGCCTGAGGCATTCCTTTGAGGTTCCGCAAGCGCACGCAACGCGACATGATCATGCTGGGAGGGTGGCTTTTCGCCGACCTCTTGCTCGGCCTGGCGATGGTCTTCCTTACCGCCAACACGTCGGGCACCCCGGCACCTGAACCCACGCCGACGGCAACGCCCAATTTGCTGGCGACGAGTGAGGCGGAGCGAGAGGCGTTCGCGGCGGCAGCCGCCGCCACGGCGACCGCGCAAGCCGCCGCCCTCTCGGACGCGGGCGCGACTGCCACGGCGATGAGCGCCGAGGCCGCGGCGACGGCGGCCGCCCAGGCGACGATGAACGCCCTAGTCGCGGCGCAAGCAACTGCCTCGGCTGAAGCGGAGGCGACCCGCCAGGCAATGAGCGCCGAGGAACGCGCCACGGCCGATGCCCAGGCCACCCAAGACGCCCTCGCCGCCGAAGCGACGATTGCAGCATTCGCTACCCAACAGGCTCAGAGCGAGCAAGACGTCGACGAAGCGACCAGCCGCCTTGCGACCGCCGCCGCCGAGGCCACCATCAACGCCGGCGCCCAGCAAACCGCCGTCGCCCAAGGCACTGCCATTGCCGAAATCGCGGCCATTGCAACCCAGAACGCCGCGTCCGGCGCCAATGACCTGGCGACGGCCCAAGCCGAAGCCGCCAACGCCCGTGCCACCGCCGACGCGCTTGAGGCGAGTCAGAATACGAGCGACGCCGAACTCGCCACCGCCCAAGCGCAAGCGGCCGAAGTCGAGGCGACGATATCCGCGCTCGCGACCGCTCAGGTCGCCGCCGCCGCCACATCGACGGTATTGGCCGAGCAGGCGGCGGCAAACTCGATCTCGCCGGCACCAGCGGACGTGAGTATTCAGGTCAACGCCAGTGGAATCCTGAACGGCGATCCCGAAGCCCGCCAAGAGGCTGCCGAAGAGATTGAGGCCGTTCTCGGTCCATTCGAGAGTTGTCGCGCCGGATTCACCCTGATAACGGGCTGGCCTGGCGCCGGCGAGGGGATCGGCGAGGGCAACGAACTCGCCGAGGAAACCTACGGTATCATGCTCGAAGAGTTCCCGAGCCTCTTCGAGGTTCCAAGTTACGAAACCATTGCCAATATTGACGACCCCCGCGGCCGGGTCGATATCAAGATGTTTCTCTTCGTCGGCTGTCAGCCAGCATAGCGGCACGAATCAGCACCGGCTGCGGTTCCCTGCCAGGCGGGGGTAACGAGTCCCAGGCCGGATAGCCTAGGACTTCTTTCGCAGGATCAATAGACGATTTTCTTACCTCCAGCTGGTTCCCAAAATGGCAACTTCCGGTTACAGTTTTGCATGATTTTCAGTTAACGGCGTCATGGCATCAAGGGGGCACACGATGAACGGCCAGCACGTCAGCCGGTTAATGATCGTCCTTCTAATCGTCCTGACGTTTTTGGGTTCCATAATGCAACACTCCGTGGTCAAGGCCCATGACACTTCTGCATGCGTGCATTACGATTATTATGAGAGTTCGACTATCTTTATCGACTATGCTGGCTTCGACAACGTAGGGCAGCGACATATTCATCGCTATAGGCACTTCCGCCTTATCGGTCCTAACCAATGGATCCACGATCACGATGAGTACAATGATTGCGCGTGGCACCCATACCGGACGCAGCAGTGATTTAGGCACGAGATTGGTTCGACGGGAAGGAAATTATTCCTCCTCGGGCGATATGACGCGGTAGGTACGACTGAGG
>JBOGUE010000666.1:0-3059 GCA_050695955.1 Thermomicrobiales bacterium
GGCGCCGGTGGCGCAACTCTCGCACTGCCCGGGGCAACTTCGATTGCAGCAGACGCCGTCGGCGCAGATGAATGAGGCGCAATCGGTGGCGCGCGTGCAGGGAGCGCCGTCGGGTTGGCGCGGGGCACGCTGGGCGTGCGCGTCGGTCAGGCGCGCACCGGCCAATCCGCCGGCGAGGACGCCGGCCAGCCCACGGAGCACGGAGCGGCGAGAGGAACGCTGCGCCAGCCTCCGCGTCAGGTCGTCAAACCGAGCGCCATCCATGCTTGGCTCGCCTTTCTCTCCGTGGGAAGTCTCGCCAAATACCCATTCGCCTGGACTCCGAAGATACCGCGATGATCACAGTATCGATCAGGGGCAGGATCGGCCAGGGCAGGATTACGGGTTTCTGTCCGCGCTGAGTACGGGTTTGTGGCGGGAGGGTACGGGGATACGCCTGGCGCCGAATGCCGACGCGTTGGCCATCGAACGCGGGCGCATGGCCATGCGCCCCTACACCGTCGCCCCACGTGCGGACCATGTTGCTCACGCAACGCGTTAGTGCTGCTCGTGCGGAGCGGGTGGAGCGTCGATCAGTCCGGCCATTATCGCCGCCGCGACCGCGTCCGTACGAGTGCGAACGCCGAGCTTTTCGAGGATGCGGGCGACGTGCCACTCGGCGGTCCGCCGCCCGATGTAGAGGGCATCGGCGATCTCGCGGTCGGTCTGCCCGGCGACGAGGAGGCGCAGGACGTCCATTTCCCGCTTTGTCAGCGTTGGTGCGCCGATCGGAAGGGGCTGCTCCGGCGGCGCGTCGACGGCCAGCGCCTCGGCCACGACCTGATCCCGAGGCAGGTCGCGACCCGCGGACCAGGCAGCCGCGAACGCCTCCTCACCGAGTGCGACGCGGGCCGCGGCGACGGCCCGCTGGTATGCCAAGATGTCGGCCGGAAAGCGAAGGCCGAGTCCGATGCGCTCCCGCAAGCCGGCCACCGCTCCGAGCAATCGAGCGGCCCGCTCCGGTTGTCCCGTGGCGGCGGCCACGGTGGCGACGCCCTCGAGCACCTCGTTGACCGATCGTGTCTGGAGGTTGCCGTCCTGCAGCACGCCGAGCGCCTCCTGGTACCACGCAAGCGCCCGTCCGTAATCGCCCTGGTCACGCGCGACGTCTCCCAGGTCGCCCAGCGACGCCGTCACGCCCCGCAGGTATCCAGACGCGCGCTCGCGCCGAAGCGCTTCCTCGTGATGTGCGGCCGCCCGTGTCAGATCGCCGCGCATGCGGGCGACAACGCCGAGGTTGGCATAGGCGCGCCCTGCCACAATCCCGGCCAACCATCTGTCCGTCACCGCCTCGCTGGCCGCGAGCGCCTCGGTGAAGTAGGTGGTCGCGCGGCTGTCGTCGCCCTGCTCGATGGCCAGGACCCCCAGCGCGGTCAACGCCTGCGCCGTGCGAAACGGTTCGTCCAGATCCCGGCTCAGCGCCAGTCCTTCCTGCAATCGACGCGCCGCGTCGTCGTTCGCACCCTGGTAGATCCGAATCATGCCGAGCCGAACCAGCGCCCCGGCCTTGGCGCCGTTCGGCACGGCGTCGCCGAGTGCCAAGGCACGCTCCAGGCAGCGTTGGCCCTCCTGATAGTGGCCCTGTCCGGCCCAAAAGCTGCCCAGCGCCGCCGCCAACCGGACGAACAACTCGGCCTCGCCCGCCGATTCCAGCCACGCCAGTGCCGCCCGGAAATTCGCCCGTTCGAGCTCCAGCAGCGCCAGCAACCGCTCGCCGTCCGGTCGCATTTCGGCAAGGTCGTGCCGTTCGGCCAGGGCGAGATAGTACGCCGCATGGGCACGCTGGAGCGCTGCCTGTTCACCGGCGGCGAGCGCCTCGGCGGCAAACTCCCGGACCGTCTCCAGCATCGTCAGGCGGGGCGTGCCCGCGCTGGCGGCCGCATCGGGCGGCGCGACCACCTGGACCAGGCTTTGGCGGGTCAGCGATTCGACGGCGTCGACGACGTTAGGGGTCGGGGAAGACGCGAAGCGCTCTCCCTGACTCCCGATTCCTGACTCCTGACCTCCACAGACGGCCTCGGCCGCCTCCAGTGCGCAACCGCCGGCGAAGGCGGCCAAGCAGCGGAAGACGTGCTGCTCCTCCGGGGGCAGGAGGTCGTAGCTCCAGGCGATCGCGGCCCGCATGGTCTGGAGCCGCGCCGGGAGGTCGCGCGGCCCGCCGGTCAGGAGCGGCAACCGCTCCGTCAGACGCCCCAACAACGCCTCGGGCGAAAAGAGCGCGCCGCGCGCCGCGGCCAGCTCGATCGCCAGCGGCAGCCCGTCGAGGCGCCGCACGACCGTCGCCACCGCCGGGGCATTCGTTTCCGACAGCGCGAAGCTCGGATGCACCGCGCGCGTCCGCTCCACCAAGAGGCGGACCGCCGCGACCTCCTCGAGTTCCGCGATAGGTGGCAGGGCGCCGCCGTCGAACTCAGCCGGTAGCGCCAGCGGCGACACCGGCGCCGCCCGCTCGCCGGCGACGCGAAGCAGCGACCGGCTCGTCACCAGCGCCGTCAGGCGCGGGCAGGCCTGGAGCAACTCCGTCACCCGCGGGCCGGCCTCGATCACCTGCTCGAAATTATCGAGCAGCAGCAGCAATTCCTGGTTCCGCACGGCGATCTGAAGGGCGTCGGCGCCGGCCGGGCGGACGCCGAGCGTCTGGGCGATCGTCGAGGCGACCAGCGCGGGGTCGCGGACGGCGGCGAGATCCACGAAGGCCACGCCGTCGGCGAAGGCGTCCGCCAGCTCGGTGGCGACCTGCAAGGCGAGCCGCGTCTTGCCGACCCCGCCCGGCCCGGTCAGCGTCACCAGACGGACCGCCGGGTCGCGCACCAGCGCGGCAATGACCACCACCTCCCGCTCCCGGCCCACCAGCGGCGTCAGCGGCGCCGGCAGGCGCGGCGGCAGGCTTCGCGGCCACGCGGGCAGCGGCGCAAGCGGGATCGGTTCGTCTGGGCGACGGTCGGTGCTCGACGGACTGCTCACGTGCGGTTGCCTGCATGCGCCAACACGACCCCATGGCGTCAGGCACTATCTTACAC
>JBOGUE010000667.1:0-5461 GCA_050695955.1 Thermomicrobiales bacterium
CTTCGTCGTCGACCGCTATCGCGAGGAACGCCGCCGCGGCGCCCCCAAGCTCGACGCCATCCAGATCGCCGGCAGCACCGCCAGCCGCGCCGTCCTCTTCTCCGGTCTCACCGTCGTCTTCGCCCTCCTCGGGTTGATCCTGGTGCCGAACTCCATCTTCCGCTCGGTCGGCGCCGGCGCCATCCTCGTCGTCGTCGCGGCCGTCGCCGCCACTCTCACCCTGATCCCGGCCCTCCTGGCGCTCCTCGGCGACAAAATCAACTGGCCGATCCGCCGCCGCTATGACGCCGCCGCCGCCGTCAAACAGGACCTCTACGACCACGAGACGATCCACGCCGGCTTCTGGGGTCGTATCACCCGGGTCGTGATGGCCCGGCCGATCGCGGCCGTCGTCCTCTCGGTTGCTTTCCTGCTGGCCGCCGCCTCGCCGCTGGTCAACCTCAACATCGGCTCCGCCGGCGTCGAGACCCTGCCCGAGAGCGGCGCGCGGACCGGCTTCGAGATCCTGAACGACCAGTTCTCGGCCGGCCGGCTGGCCCCGATCAAGGTCGTGATCGACGGCCCGCGGCAGGAGTTCGAGGCGGGCGCCAACCAGCTCGTCGCCGACCTGCGCGCCGCGGGCGTCTACGCCGACGTCCCGGCACCGGTCTGGAGCGCGGACGAAAACGCCGCCCTGATCACCGCCACCCTGGCGATAGACGCCAACGCGGAGGCCGCCTACGATGAGGTCGACCGGCTGCGCGATGCGGCCGTTCCCGCCGTCTTCGGCAACCGGGCGGAGCAGGTCTATGTCACCGGCAACACCGCCGTCAACGCCGACTTCTTCGCGGTCGTCGACGACTGGACGCCGCTGGTCATCGCCTTCGTCCTGGGCTTGAGCTTCCTGCTGCTGATGATCGTCTTCCGCTCGGTCGTCCTGCCGCTGAAGGCCATCCTCCTCAATCTCCTCTCGGTCGGAGCGGCCTACGGCTTGATGGTCCTGGTCTTCCAGGAAGGTGTGGGGGCGGACCTGCTCGGCTTCCAGGAGGCGCCGACGGTCGACGCCTGGATCCCGCTCTTCCTCTTCGCCGTCCTCTTCGGCCTCTCGATGGACTACCACGTTTTCCTGCTCTCCCGCATCCGCGAGCACTACGACCTGACCGGTCGCAACGGCGAGTCGGTGGCGGTGGGCCTGCAGAGCACGGCCAAGATCATCACCGGGGCGGCGATCATCATGGTGGCGGTCTTCGCCGGCTTCGCCACCAGCCGGTTGGTGGGCTTGCAGCAGATGGGCTTCGGCCTGGCGGTTGCGGTCTTCATCGACGCCACGATCATCCGCTCGGTCCTGGTGCCGGCCAGCATGGCCATCCTTGGCAAGTGGAACTGGTACCTGCCGCGCTGGCTCGACTGGCTGCCCGACCTACGGGTCGAGCGAGTAGAGACGTTGCCGGTGATCGTCCCGAGCGGCGACGACTAGGGATCTTCACCGAGTGGTCGGGGCAAAGGTCTGCGCCGACCACTCGGCTTCGGCCATGCGTCACATTCCACCGTCGCGCTTCGTTAGAGTAGTGACGACCGAAATCCGGCCGTTCTGGCGCAACGAGTGTGAGGAGCACGGTATGACATCGGGCCTCAAGACCGTCATCTATCCGGTCAAGGACCTCGCTCAAGCGAAGACGCTGTACGGCAAGCTGTTGGGCGTCGCGCCTGCCATGGACGAGCCGTACTACGTCGGGTTCCGTGTCGGAGACCAGGACGTAGGTCTGGATCCCCACGGCCACAGCAAGGGCCTGACGGGGCCGGTCGGCTACTGGGACGTTGACGACATCCAGGAGCGTCTCCAGCAGCTCCTCGACGCCGGCGCGGAAGTGCTGCAAGCGATCAACGATGTCGGTGGGGGCAAGCTGACCGCATCGGTGAAAGACGCGGACGGCAACATCATCGGACTGCTCCAGCCGGTTTGATTGCCCGGCCTTACGCGGAGGGTGGCCGGGGTCCGTGGAACAGCTGTTGCTGATGACACGGGCCTCGGCCAGTCCTACGTGTCAACCGCGGCGCTTGTGGTCGGCGAGGACTTCGTCGATGACGCGGCGGGACTTTTCTACTTCGAGCGTGTTGGCGCCGGGGAGCGCGGCAGCGACGATGAGCGCCTTCCACAGCGTCCACCCACGGCCGCGCGCCCAGGTCGCGTCATCGAGGGGGAGGGCGGCGCGGAACGCCTCGCGGCTGTCCCCGGCGAAGAGGGTCCAGGCGATCGCCAAATCGCACGAGGGATCGCCGACGCCAGAGGTCCCGAAGTCGATGACGGCGCAAAGCCGGCCGTCCTCGACCAGCAGGTTGCCGACACTGATGTCACCGTGGAACCAGACGGGTGCGCCGTGCCACGTGGCCGCGAGGGCGGTTTCCCAGACCGCGGTCGCGGCGGCGGTGTCAATCTGGCCGGCGAGGGTTTGGAGGGCTTGCCGGGTTTCGCCGTCATAGACGGTCAGCGGGCCGCCGCGATAGAAGTTGTGCGCCCCAGGCGGCGGCCCACCGGTGGCGTCGGCCCGTTGCAGGGCGACGAGGAAGTCGGCCAGGTCCATCGCGAATTGCCGCGGGTCGGCGACCGGCGCGGTCGTCGCGATCTCGCCGTCGAGCCAACGGTAGACGGACCAGGGCCAGGGGTAGCCGTCGGCCGGGACCCCCATCGCCAAGGGGACGGGGATAGGAAGAGGCAGGCGCGGCGCCAGTCGTGGCAACCAGCGCTGTTCCTTTTCGACCTGGAGGGCATAGGCCGCGGCGCTTGGCAGCCGCACCGTCATCCGCTCGCCGAGATGAAAGGTTCGGTTGTCCCAGCCGTCGAATGCGACCGGCGTGATGGGGAGGTCGGCCCATTGCGGAAATTGCGTGGCGATCAACCGGCGCACGAGCGGCACGTCGATACTCTCTTTTTCGATTTGCGTTTCGCTTTTGGACATCGTCGATACGATCTCCTTGGCGCTTCGCCACTTGGTGTGGTACGCGCCCGATCAGCCGTGGGTTGCTTTGTTCGGGTGGGTCGCTGACCTGCGGCGCCGCTATTGGTCGTCGGGTGGCATGTCGAGCGCGGCGATGCAGTGCTGGAGCAGGTCGAGTAGCAGTTGACGTTGCCGCTGGTCGAGGCCCGCGGTCATGCGGTCCTCGATGGCCTGGGCTCGGGTGTCGACGTCGGCCAGGAGTTCCTGGCCCTGGCCGGTCAGGTGGGCGTCAAGGATGCGCCCGTGGCCAGGACGGGGTTGCAGCGTCAGCAGTTCCCGGTTTTCGAGGTCGGTCACGAGCTTGTGCATGGTCTGGGGGGTGACGTGCGTGCGCCGCGCCAGCTCGGCCGAGGAACTGCCAGGGGTTTCGGCGATCAGGTGCAGCACCGTGCTCTGGACCGGTGTCAGGTCCAGGTCGGCGAGGGTGCGCCGTAACGCTGCCCGCACCGCGGTGGTGGCTTCCCGGAGTGCGTACATGAGTTGCCGTTCCATCCTTGACATTGTATCAGCCCTTGACATGATATCAGCTTTACTGATATCATGATGTATCAGTAAAGCTGAGATATAGAAGGGGGCTCGATGTCTATTTCCACGAACTCACGCACGCAGCCCGCTGCGCCGTCCGCGGGCGGAGACCGCCGACGGTGGTGGGCTCTGTTGGTGATCGCGCTGGGGCAATTGATGGTGGTCTTCGATGTCACGGTGGTGAACGTCGCGCTGCCCTCGATTGGCCGGGCGCTCGACGTTTCGCCTGGCGACCGGCAATGGGTGATCACGGCCTACACCCTGGCCTTCGCCGGGCTGCTCCTGGTCGGCGGCCGGGTCGCCGACCACCTCGGCCGCAAGCGCGCGTTCCTGATCGCGCTGGCAGGGTTCGCGGTCGCATCGGCCGTGGGCGGCGCGTCGGTGAACCTGGGGATGCTGGTGGCGGCCCGGGCCGGCCAGGGCGTTTTCGGGGCGCCGCTGGCCCCGGCGGCGTTGTCGCTGGTCGCGACCACGTTTCCCGACCCGCGCGAGCGGGGCCGGGCGTTCGCCGTGTTCGGGATGGTGATGGGCGGCGGCGCCGGGGTCGGGCTGGTGCTGGGTGGGGTGCTCACCGAGTCCTTGAACTGGCGTTGGGTGCTGTATGTCAACACCCCGCTCGCCCTGGTGGCCGCGGTCGGCGCGGTGTTCGTGCTGAGGGAGAGCCGGGGCCGGGAACCCGGGCGCGTGGATCTGGTCGGCGCGGTCCTGGCCACCGCGGGGCTGGTGGCGCTGGTGTACGGGTTCAATGCGGCCGCAACTGACGGTTGGTCCGGGCCGGTGACCGTGGGCATGCTGGCGGCCGGTGTTGCTCTGTTGCTGGTGTTCGTGGCGGCCGAAGCGCGCGTGCCCGAACCGTTGCTGCCGTTGCGGATCGTGGCCCACCGCAGCCGCGGCGGCGCCTACCTCGCGTTCGTGCTGGTCATGATCGGGATGTTCGGGATGTTCCTGCTCGTGTCGTTCTACCTGCAGACCGTCGCCGGTTACACCGCGCTGGAAACCGGCGTCGCTTTCCTGCCCTTCGCCGGGGGTGTGCTGATCGCCTCCACGCTCGTTGGCCGCGTAATGACCCGCCTACGGTCCGGTCTGCTCTTGGCCGCCGGTCTGCTGCTCGCTGCGGCGGGCATGGGCTGGCTGACCCAACTCGGCGTCGACAGCGGCTACCCGGGCCGCGTGCTGCCCGCGCTATTGCTGATCGGACTAGGACTCGGGACGATGTCGCCGGTCGCCGCGAACCTCGCCACCTTTGAGGTCGTCGAGCGCGAATCGGGGGTCGCCAGCGCGGTGTTCAATGCCTCCGAACAAGTCGGCGCGTCGGTAGGGCTCGCGCTCCTGAACACCATCGCGGCCACCAGCACCGCAACATACCTGGCCGCACACCAGCCCGGGCAGCAGGCGCAGCTGGCCGGGCTGGTCCACGGCTACACCGTGGCCGCCACCTGGGCCGCGGGCATCCTGGCCGTCGGCGCGACCGTGGTGCTCATCCTCGTCAACGCTCGGCTGGACGACGTTGCATCGGAGCGGCCCCTGTCATCGCCAGAACAACCCACCCGACACCCGGTGCCCATGCGGCGCATCCTGCGCCTGTTCCGCCCCCACCGCGGCAAGCTCCTCGTCGTCGCGCTGCTGGTTGGCCTCTCCTCCCTGGTCTCGGTGGCCTCGCCGTTCCTGTTGCGTGAGGTGCTCGACGTCGCCATTCCGCAACAGCGCCTCGGGCTACTGAGCCTGCTGATCCTCGGCATGATCGCCGTCTCCGCGACGACCAGCGTCTTCAACGTCGGGCAGACCTACCTCTCCACCCAGGTTGGTCAACGCATCATGCATGACCTGCGGTTCGCCGTCTACGCCCGCCTGCAGCGGATGTCGCTCGCCTTCTTCACTCGCACCCGCACCGGCGAGATCCAGTCCCGCATCGCCAACGACATCGGCAACATGCAAGCGACAGTTACTTCGACCTCGACCTC
>JBOGUE010000668.1:0-3320 GCA_050695955.1 Thermomicrobiales bacterium
GAGGGACTTCGTCAGGCGTAGCACGGGCCTTCAGCCCCGGTTCTAGACGGTGCCCTCCGCCTTGCCGCCTCGCCGCCCCGCCGACTTGCGCGCTCGCCCATTCCGCGCCACAATGCGGTCATCCCCCGAATGGGCGATGACGGCCCCGTGAATGCGGCCGTTCTGGATGTCAGACGTCAAGCATGAGAGGAGTTGCGCAATGGGACGCGATTCCGTTGTCGAGTGCGTGATTAACGCGACGACGACCCGGCGAAAGCTCATTGGCGGCGCGGCCGGCGCCGTCCTGGCCGGACAGATCTCCGGCGCCCTGGCCGGTCCCGCCCCGGCCGGTCGGATCTCCCTCGCCAGCCTCGGCATCCCGGCCTTCCAGGAGCTGCCGGAAGACGCCGCCCCGCCGGAACTACAGATCTGGCGCCAGGCCTCCGACCCCACCACTCCCAAGGTGCTCGACTTCTACGAAGCGGTCTACGCCCGCCCGGCTGTGGCCGATCTCTTTAGCGAGTCGCTCGTCCGTCTCGACAAGAACTTCCAAATCATCCCCGGCGCCGCGACTGAATGGTCGGGGAGTGAGGACGGCAAGACCTGGACCTTCAAGCTCGCGCCGGACCGCGTCTGGAGCGATGGTAACCCCGTCACCGCGCAGGACTGGATCGCGACGTTTCAATACGCCGCCGATCCGGAGCACGCCTTCGACTTTTCCTGGTTCTGGCTGCCGGTGATCACGAACTTTGCCGAGGCGGTTGAGGGCACGGTCAGCCCAGCAGAGATCGGCGTCGGCCAAGGCGTCGACGAATTCGAGTTGATCTTCGAAACGGTCGACCCCGCACCCTACTTGCCGTCGATGCTCCTCTATTCTCTCCCGCTCTCGGCTGCAGCCCTGGCAACCCACGGGCCGCTCTACAACACGCAGCCTGAAACGGCCGTCTCCTCGGGTCCGTTCATCCTCGAGGAGTGGGTGCGCGACCAGGCCATCACCTACAAGCGCAATGACACCTACGCCGGACCCATGGTCGTGCCGATCCAGAAGATCATCGTCAAGATGGCCGCGCCCAACACCTTCTTCACCCTCTACGAGGCCGGCGAGATTGACCACATGGGCGATCCGGCCCCAGCCGAGTTGCAGCTCATCCAGTCCGATCCCGAGCTTTCCGAGCAGCTCTACCAGGGCGTCGGCGACTTCCGCGTCGACTATCTCTTCTTCGACGTCACCAAGCCGCCGTTCGACAATCCTCTCGTCCGCCAGGCGTTCAGCCACGTCATCGACCGGGACGCGATCAAGCAGAGCATTCTTGGTCCGCTGGGCAACCCGTCGTTCGGCTTCCTCGCCCCCGGCTTCCCCGCCTCAGACCAGGAGGCGCTCAAGGAAATCCAGGCATACGACACGGATCTGGGCAAGCAACTCCTCGCCGAAGCCGGTTATCCGGAAGGCGAGGGCTTCCCGAAACTCGAACTCTGGCTGCGCGCCCCTACCCCGGCGGAGAGCGCCGTCGGCAACGCCGCCGCGTCGATGATCACCGAGCAACTCGGCATCGAGATCGAAGTCAGTCCCAAGGATGCCCAAACCTTCACCGACTCCCTCAATGCGAAGCCGACCGAGATTCTCTTCGGTTTCGTCTCCTATGGCATGGACTATCTCGACCCGTCGAACATGCTCGGCGTCTGGAAAAGCGGTGGCCGCCACTCCTGGGTCAACGAGGAGTTCGACGCCGGTCTCCAGGAGGCGACTATCTTCCTCGGCGATCCGGCCGAACGGCTCGAGATGTTCAAGGGCGTCGAGCGGATCCTGGTCGAGGACGTACCGGCCGTCTTCATCCACTATCGAACCCCGGTTCAGCTCGTCAAACCCTATGTCAAGGGCGATGCGCTCTTGCCGGACGACAATGGCATTGCCGCCATCCACTGGCCTGGCTTCACGACGATGAGCACCGTGCCGGAGGGGCTCTATATCACCAACGAAGCGCCAACCGACCGCGATTAGGCGATAATCGCGGTAGTGGTGGCGGACGGCGCGGCCCCCACGGGGTCGCGCCGTTCAATTGCGCGGCAAGGCGTTGCACAGAAATCGGGGAGAGGCAATGGGCACGGCGCACGGCACGGCGACGATCGATGAGACGACCCGGGGCGTGGATTGGGACGAAGCCGACCGGGCGGCGCGCGCGCTCCGCGAGGAGTTTCTGCTCGACCCCGAGGTTATCTTCCTCAACCACGGTTCATTTGGCGCCTGCCCGAGGCCGGTCTTCGAGGAATACCAGCGCTGGCAGATGGAACTCGAACGGCAACCGGTCGATTTCCTCGGCCGCCGCTCCGAGGGACTCCTTACCGAAGCCCGACAAGTGTTGGCCGGCTATCTCAACGTCGACCTCGATACCGTCGTCTACGTCACCAACGCCACGTCCGGCCTCAACGTGATCGCCCGCTCGCTGCCGCTCGAACGCGATGACGAGGTGCTCACTACCGACCACGAATACGGTGCGCTGAACATGACCTGGGAGTGGATGTGCGGCAAAACGGGCGCCCACTACGTGCGTCACCCGATTCCGCTCCCTGTCACTTCCCGTGCGGAGCTCGTCGAGTCATTTTGGAGCGCGGTCACACCGCGCACCAAGGTGATCTTCCTCAGCCACATCACCTCACCAACCGCGTTGATCCTACCGGTCAAGGAGATCTGCGACCGGGCACGGGAGGCGGGCATCCTGACCGTGGTCGACGGCGCGCACGCCCCGAGCCAGATCCCGCTCGACCTCGATAACCTCGGCGTTGACATCTATAGCGGCAACAACCACAAGTGGCTCTGTGCACCCAAGGGTTCCGGCTTTCTCTACGCCCGCCCGGAGCACCACGACTGGATCGAGTCGCTGCCAATTAGCTGGGGCTGGCAGGGCGAGCACACGTTCATCACCCGCAACCAGCGCCAGGGCACCCGCGATCTCGCTCCCTACCTCGCCACCCCCGCTGCCATCCGCTTCCAACTAGAGCGCGACTGGGACACCGTCCGCGTCCGCTGCCACGAGCTGGCGCGCGAGGCCCGCCGTCGCGTTGCCGACCTGGGTGGCATCGCTCCGCTCTCACCTGACTCGCCCGACTGGTTCAGCCAGATGATCGCCCTCCCGCTCCCGCCGCATGACCCGGGCAAGCTCAAAACCCGCCTCTACGACGACTTCCACATCGAGGCCCCTGTCGGCGCCTGGCGCGACTGGACGATGATCCGCCTCTCTTTCCAGGGCTACAACACCCACGACGACCTTGATGCGGTGTTGAACGCTTTGGCACGCATTTTGTAGGGGCGGACCGGGTGCCCTCTGGGCGATGTCCGCCCGCGT
>JBOGUE010000669.1:0-9595 GCA_050695955.1 Thermomicrobiales bacterium
TGACGCCTGGTCATAAATCCTACGCGGCCTGGAGGCAAGGTTTGAGCCCGCTGCGCGGATCGAGGGCGGCCTCGTGGCGCAGGAGCAGGGTGAGTTGGTAGACGAGGACCGCCGCGCGCACCCAGCGCGCGGTGGCGGCGAGGCCGCGCGTGGGGACTGGGCCGCCGCCGGCGAAGATCGCCTTGCAGTGACCGTTGAAGTGCTCGATCGCGGCGCGGCGCTCTGGGGGAAGATGCGGCGCACCTCGGCCCCGGCGGCGCGATGCGGGTATGGCCCGCGCCGGTTGGCCACCAGGCTGCGGTCCGCGGCGTTCACCAGCCGGTGGCGGGCGGCAGCGTGGTCGTGGCTGTCGCCGCGGACGAAGCGCCCCGCGGTCGGTCGATCGGTCAGCAGGGCCGGTGCCGGTTCGTTGGCGGCGGCATTGGCGGGGGGCAGCACGGCGCGCGGCGGGAGCCACACGCCGGCGCCGGTGACGACCAACTGCAGCTTCCAGCCGGAGACCCCGCCGTGCCAGCCCGACTTGGTCGAGTGCGCCGCGGTGTCCATCGACGAATGGGGCACAATCCCGACCGCGCGGTGCTTTTGGCGCCAGACGCCGCCACGGGCAGGGAGCACCATGCTGGCGATCGCCACCGCCCGGCCCCGGTCGCGCCATGGGTCGCGGACCGCGACCACATAGCGGCCGCGGCAGGCGATTTGAGCGGGCAGCGTCGTGGGGGCGGTGGCCAAGCGCCGCTCCCACGTCCGGCGGCAGGGGAAGTGGTCGCCCTCAGTCAGCAACAGGCGCGGGCGCCGCATCGCGGGCGGGGGGTGGTCCAGCCCGGCGCGCAGGGCATGAACGGGGGGCAGGCGCTTGAGGACCAGGACGACCAGCGCCTTGAGAAACAGGCAGTCCGAGTAGACCGCGGGGCGACCGCGCCGCGGCGGCGGGGGCGGCGCCGGGATGCGATCAATCCGCCCGCCGCGCAGCACGACGAGCGATTCCTCCGGTACCATGGCGGGGCCTCCTTCACGATTCGGCTCCAGCACCCGAATCGTACGAGGCCGCCGCGCCGGCGGGCCACCGCCGCGGCCTTCGATTTATGACCAGGCGTCACTTAGGTACGAGACTCTTCATTCTCTCAACCTGGACCGCTCACCAAAGGGACTCCGCGTCGATCCTGGTCCATGCGCTCTTGGGGATCTTGCCGGGATTCTTGCTTGCAACTCTGCTCACCATCCTGATTGAATCCTTAGATGGCTTGCGCGACATCGCGTTTATAGAGCACGTGCGGCACCGGATCGCCGAATGGCTGAACCTGCCGAGCATTGAAATCGATTCTTCTGGGTCAGTAAGCTTACTCTCCACTCTGGTACAGGTCGCTGGCATATTTCTCGGCCTTTACTTCGCCGCTATCAACTTTGATGTTGGCACATATGCTGGGACATCGCCAGACGTGCGTCGAATTCTCGTGAAGGAGCTAACGAGAAATCGATTTGTGAGCACAATTGCGCTCTTTGGCTCGATCGCAACGCTGCTACTGCTCGGAAGCGCCCTAGGCTGGAACATAAGCATCATCAATTATGTTCTTGTTACTGTGATGGGCATATTCTCTCTGTTAAGTTTTGTGCGTTTGGGAATACGTGCCCTTGCCTTTCTAGATCCTGCTCGTCTAGGGACTGGCCTTTTCCACGACCTGACCAGTGCGATCCACGCAGTCACGCCTGCTGGTCGCTTTTGGCAGCAATCCTCCTTTCTAGCCTTTTACCAGCGGCAGGCGGAGTCGTCGATGCGTGCAATGAACGATATCTCTGAACTCGCAACATCACGGACGAAATGGGATGGCGGAGGTGCTACCTCGCTGGCCGCTCTCGTGCTAGCAGTATGGCGAGTGTACGGCTACGAAAAGCCGCGAATACCAACGTCAAGTCAATGGTATGTGCAGGTTTCGCGACATCAGGATTGGTTACTTGCAAGCTCCACTAGCATGTCGATTTATCTTGATACCGGCCTGCCGCTCCAGCCCGAACAAATGTCCGATTTACTTTGGTTCGACAATCAGGTTGCAGATCTGACTGCGAACTGGACTGCACCCGAAGCTGTTAGAGATGAGTTGCCTCACATGATGGAGAGACTGGCTGTCCTCAGCAGTCCAGTCTTGCCGAGCCACTTCTTTCGCCCGTTAGACCAGGCCGAATGGAATTTCTTCGATGTTAATGGATACTTCTCATTCCATGAGCTAGCTCTCGTCCACGCAACTCGGTCCATCGGCTGGAATGGTAGGGCTCAGTTCATGGGTGACGCTGAGAAGAGGATGCTTGAACACTACTGGCTGCGTCGAGAGTTGATGTTCGAGCGATTTATCATTGAGATGCGACAATCTATTCTGGATACGTTGAACCAAGGACTTGATCGAGTGGGAGGTCATCTCCGGGGTGGATTGCGGATCGAGGTCGAAGGGCTTCCCAGCATGGCCGACGTGGATGATGCCCTTAGGCGCCTAATGAAAGGGAACATGGCGTTTGGAGAGATCATGAAGCCATTTCGACGATAGTTGCTCCGGGTCTTTCGCGTTGGCAACATCGACTACACCCCTTCACTCACGTGCTCTTGCTTCCTGTCCATGACTGAACGCGAGCAAGAAGTCTAGTACGCCGAGGAGACAGCATAGGTTTGGTCGTCGCCCGAGGGGCAGCTGCCGCGCGCCGTCTGCTCAATCGACGATCTGGTAACCGTACTGCGCGAAGTCATCGTCCAGGGTGAAGGCGTAAGCGATCCGCAGACGTTCCATGACGGCGAAGCTGAGCGCGTCGGTCAGGGAGAAATCCTTGTCTGTGTACCGAGTCACGATCTGTCGTGCCCGCCGTTCGTCCCGTGCGCTGACCCGAACGATTTTTGCCGACCCCTGATCGATCTCGTCCAAGACCCGCACAGCAACCTCTCGACCGAGGCGACGTAATACCATCGCATGGGTCTCAGCGAGGACGAAGTTGGTGGTGAACAACCGCCGTCCTTCGGCGGTCAATCTGGTGGCAATCGCGAGCACGCGAGGGTAATCGATGTCTCGGTCGTTAACGAGTGCGAAATACGCAGAGGTATCGACGAATACGCGCCTTGGGTTGGCGACAGGCTGCGATGTCATGATCGCTCGGATTCAAATGCCTCGGCGAGATACTCGTCTTTCAGCTTCGCTACATTCGTCGGTTCGGCCGAACTGCCGATTCCCGCGATGCCCCAGAGTGGCTTGTCGATTGAAGCCGGCTTCGCCGGTTTAGCCGACGCATCTCTGACCTCAACCTTGTCGCCATTGGCCGTCACCACCAATTGCAATAGGTGCAGCGCCTCGACGGCCTCCGCCTCGTTTAGCGATTCGACAAGTACATGGATATCCTCTTTGACAGTCATCCGTCGCCTCCTCGCGCGCGCCGCATGCCCTGAAGACATGACGCCCTTTCTGATCCGCACACTTGTTTACGATTCGTGTCGATCCTCGTACGCCTCGGCCAGATACTTGTGTTTGTTCCGCGCGACATCGGTAGGACCATGCGGTCCAGAGTCACCGATCCCGACTCTATTCCAGAGCGGATCGTCTGCGGTAATCGGCTTGGCGGCGGCGAGGATTGCCGCTGTCTTCTCATCGATGTCTCTGTCGGGCGGGGCCGCTTCAACCCTCTGCTCGGTCTCGCGTTCGGCCACAAGCACGCGAACAAGGGACAGGGCCTCAGCGGCCGTGTCCTCGTTCAACGTATCGATCAGATCGCGGAG
Source organism: Thermomicrobiales bacterium (assembly GCA_050695955.1). Classification (GTDB taxonomy): domain Bacteria; phylum Chloroflexota; class Chloroflexia; order Thermomicrobiales; family UBA6265; genus JBOGUF01. Next base: position 3,746 of record JBOGUE010000669.1, read on the forward strand.
TTCGTCTCTGGTGTTCATCGGCGTCCCCTTGCTCGCGGGCGAATGCTCGGTCGATTGTACTGCGGGAATGCTCAGTCCGAGGGTGCCAGCGCGCCGTTTCGATCCAGATATGCCAAAATCTGGCTGCGCGTGCAGAACGGCTCGCTCGACTCCGCCAGCGTTGGATGACCATCGCGTCTTAGGACAATGGTAAGCTCGCCCGTCCTCGCCCGTTCGACGTAGTCTCCGTCATTGAATCGCTGGCGCAACTCTCGCGGCGTACCATAGCGAACCGGAGTTTCACTCATGCCCTCATCCCTAGCGTCAGCAGTGCGAAGCCATCTCGCCGATTATCTTGCAGGCAAGCGCTCCTTGCGCGAGTTCGACGAGTGGTTCGTCTCCGCGACGTGGGACGTCGAAACGACTGGCGATCAACCCACTATCGACCTGACCTTCGAAATCACCCTCCGGCTGCCGAATACTCGAACGGCGATTGCACGGAGGGTGAGTTGAAACAGATCCTGCAGCCGCTCGTGGAACCGGCCGTTATCCAGCGGGCTTCAGCGTGACACGTCCCGTGTTCTGGCCGACGTCCGCAAATGCATCGTCGACGACAACGTCATCAACAACCGCTCCCGCCTCTTGCTCATGACCGAACGCGAGCAAGAAATCCAATACGCCGAGACGGCGTAATCGCGGCAAGCGGGGCAAGAACCAACAGCGCGGTGGGATCAAGAACGTTGCCGCTGCTCAATGCCGTGAGATCGTGCCTGTGCGATCGCTACGCAGCAACAACGCTGAATCCGTACTGTGCAAATTGACGATCGAAGGTGAACGCTGAGGAGATGTCCAGTCGCTCCATCACCGCGAAGCTCGTTGCGTCGGTGAGCGAGAAGTCCTTATCGTCATAGCGCGCCAATATCCAGCGCGCTCGATGCTCGTCCGCTTCGTCCACGCGGACAACGACTGTGCTACCGGAGTCGAGTTCCTTTAGTACCCGTGCCGCTGCGTCGAGTCCAATCTTACGCAGAACAATCGCATGGGTCCCCGCGACGATGTAGTCTGTGGTGAATAGGCGAGTGCGCGCTTCCGCAAGGCGTGCAGCGATCGCCGCGGCTGCTGAGTGGAAAGCTTCATTCTCATTGGCGAGCGCGAAGTAAGCCGACGTGTCAACGAAGGCGCTGGTAGCGTAGGGAATTGCCAGCCACTCATTCCCGCGGTGGCATCACGGCGTCAGCCAGATAGTCGTCCTTGTGCTCGGCCACGTTTGTCGGTTCCTTCGAACTGCCAATCCCGACGATGCCCCAGAGCGGGTCATCGAAGGTGAAAGGCTTGGCGCGGGCGAGAATGGCCGCCGTGTCACTTTCGCCTCCCTCGCCCTGTTCGGCCACGAGCACGCGGACGAAGGAGAGCGCTTCGGCGGCGGCGTCCTCGTCCAACGATTCGATGAGTTCGCGGAGTTCCTCTTTGACCGTCATGAGCGGCCCCTTTCAACCGAGCACATCCGGGACGATTGTACCGCGTGCAGGACGCGCGGCTACGCCTCAGGTCCATTGCGCCGGCGGCGCCTGGTGGAGAAGATGTCGGGGGCGTCGGCGATGTCGATGATGCCATCGCCGTTGTCGACGAACATGATGCCGTCGTCCCCGTCGTCCTCGTCGTCGCCCTCGACCCAGTGTTCCTCTTCCTGCCAGCGGCGGATGATGGCCAGATCGTGGTCGACGGCGGCCTGCTCTTCCGGCGTCAGCTCGGTTTCCTGTTCCCGCGACAGGAACCAGATCAGGTAGTCGTGGACAACCGCCGATTGGGCGTCGTCCAGGCCGTCGATCATCTGGTGCAGCTTCTGTCGAACATCCATCGGCGCCGTCCTTAGCCCAAGGCGCTCACTATTCGTGCAGATCCGCGTAGGCTTCAACTCTCCTTTTCGGCACCAACTACCGGCGACGAGTATAGCTTTTTCATGCTAGCCAGCATGATCACGCATCGCGTCGTGGCTCTCTGGCAGCAGATTCGACTGATAGGGTTGCGTGGGTGGTGGGGCAAAGAGACGGGATTCGGTGGGTGCATTGCCTGACAGCATGTCGCCCTATGTCCGCGAGGGCTGTATCTCGCGCGCGGAAACGTTCGCCTCGCCCATCTCGGCCACTACGTTCTTCGGGATCAGATCGACGCCAAGCGTCGCCTGAGCCGGGATTGCCGCCGCGGGGCGACTGACGATGGGGTGTATCATCGCCGGGTCGATTTTCGGGCGACGGTCCGCTGTCACGAACCCGCACTTTTCCTGCTCGACGTCGGTGAGCTGGGTATAGCAAAACCCCTGAATCGTCGGGCAAGCGAGAATCGCATCGAGCACCGCCGAAAATCGATCCAGGAAGTCGTCCGCATCAGCAGCGCGCCGCGGCAGCCCGTCCGGGTTGCCGGCGTCCGGGACGAGATCAATCCCGCCGCATTCGGTCAGCATCACCGGCTCGCCCTTGCTCTCGACGCCATTCAGGACGATCGGGCGGTGGTACGGGTGCACGTCGCGAATCGACCGCGCGACCGCATCCGCCGATCCGTATCGCGCGCGAATGGTCTCGGCCTCGAGCGCGTAATCGTGGATACCCCAGACGTCGCTCGCGAAATGCTCCCAACCGTCGTTGCCGATCACCGGCCGTGTCGGATCCAGCGCGTGCGTCAGATGGTAGATCGACCACACATAGTGCCGGTGCATCGGGTCCCCCTCCAGGTTTGGTACCCCCCAACTCTCGTTGAACGGCACCCAGGTAACGATGCAGGGGTGGCTGTAGTCGCGCCGCACGGCCTCGATCCACTCGCGAGTGAATCGCTCGACCGCGGTCGCGGTGAAGGCGTAGGCGTTTGCCATCTCGCCCCAGACGACGAGACCGATACGATCGCACCAGGCAAGAAATCGCGGATCCTCGACCTTCTGATGGATGCGCAGTCCGTTAAAGCCCAATGCCTTTGCCAGTTCCACCTCGCGCCGGAGCGCGTCACCGCTCGGGGCCGCCAGGTGCGACTCCGGCCAATACCCCTGTGCCAACGCCATGCGCAGATAGTACGGATCGCCGTTGAGCAAGAATCGCCCGTTCGCGATGCCAACACTGCGCAGACCGGCGTAACTCCCGACCCGATCCAGCACGTTCTCCGGAATCTCCGCGTCCGCGATCGTCAGTTCCGCGTCGATCAGGTTCGGGTGCTCGGGCGACCAGAGGAATCGGTTGCGGCCGGCGGCGATGCTTGGGATCGAAATAGCGATCTGGCGCCGGATCTCCGCGCCCTCCACGGCGTAGCTATCGTCGGCCAACACCGTCCCATGCAGTGTTAGGCGAACCTGCAGCCGCAACGGCTGGACGGCGGCATGGTTCAATCGAACCTCGAGGCCCAGCAGGCCGCGCGCCACGTCCGGCGTCCAGCGGACCGCCGCAATGAACGTTTCCGGCACCGGCTCGAGCCAGACCGGCTGCCAGATGCCGGTCGTCCGGTAATACCAGATCTCGGCAGGGTCACGTTCCCAGTGTTGCTTGCCGCGCGGCTGGGTCAAATCCGTCGGTTCGTCTTCCGCCCGCACGACGACGACGTGCTCATCGAGGCCGTCGCGGAGCGCCGCTGTCACATCGGCCGCAAACGGGGTGTGACCGCCCTCGTGCCAAGCGACGAGCTGTCCATCAACCCAGACCTGGGCGCGATAGTCGACCGCTCCGAAGTGCAACAGCCACCGGCCACCTGGGCCCGTCGCGGGCAGGCGAAAGCCGCGACGATACCAGACAACTCGATGTGGTGCCGTGTCATGGATGCCGCTTGCGGCCGACTCGGGTGGGAAGGGCACCGTGATGGTCCCATCGAAGACATCGAGCCGCGCGGCCCAGCCGTCGCGTAAGCCGGTGTCGGCATCGTCGAAGGCGAACTGCCACGGCCCGGACAAGTCGTGCCATGTGTCCCGGACCATCTGAGGACGTGGATGGTCTCCGTCCCAACTCATCGGCGATCGTCTCCCTATCCCTTGACGGCGCCGGCTGTTAGTCCGCGCACCAGGTACCGCTGGATGAAGACTGCAAAGGCAAAGACCGGCAGCACCGCCAGCGTTCCCGCGGCGGCCATCGCGCCGAAGTAGGTGCCACGGTCGGACGAGAGGCCGGCAATGGCGATCGGCAGCGTCTGCGAATCCAGCGTGTATGTCAGAATCAGCGCGAAACCGAATTCATTCCACGCCAGCAGCAGGCAGAGGATGGTCGACGCCACCAGGCCGGGCGCCGCCATCGGCACCATGATTCGGAAGAAGAGTTGGAGCGGTGAGGCGCCGTCGACGACCGCCGCATCCTCCACCTCCCGCGGGATCTCCGCGAAGAACGCTTGCAGCAGCCAGATGTTGAACGGCAGGTTGAAGGCGGTGTAGGCGATGATGAGGCCGAGCAAATTGTCGACCAGCTCCAGTCGTTGGAAGATCAAGAACAGCGGCATCGCGACGATGAGGCCCGGCAGCATCCGCACCGCCAGTATCAGGAACATCAGCGTGGCGCGCCCACGGAACCGGTAGCGCCCAAACGCGAAGGCTGCCAGGGCCGCTAGGCTCACCGAAAGCGGTGTGGAGACGGCGGCGACGATCGCGCTGTTGCGCGCGTAGGTCAGCAGTGGGCGGTGGATGAAGGCCTCCTCGTAGTTGGTCAGCACCGGCGGCGTCGGGAGATAGGTGGGCGGCCAGGTGAAGAGCTGCGACCCACCCTTGAACGACGTCGCCACCGTCCAATAGATCGGTCCGATGGTCCAAATCAAGAAGATCACCAGCAGGCCGTAGACGAGCATGCGGGCGCCAATATCCCGTCGCCGCGCTGTTCGGTGCATAGTCCGCCTCCTAGCCGCGATCAGCCCGGCGAATGACCGCCAGATAGACCGCCGTGATCAGGGCAATGGCGACGAGCACGGCAAACGAAACCGCCGAGGCCCGGCCCATCTGGTAGTAGCTGAAGGCATAGAGGTAATCGAAATACATCACCGTCGTGGTCGACATCCCCGGCCCGCCGCCGGTCAGGACGAAGATCTGGTCGAACGCCCGCAGCGCGTCCATCGTGCGGATGATGAGCACGATGGCAATCGCCGAGCGTAGCAGCGGCAAGGTGACGTGGGCAAAGACCTGTGCCGCTGACGCACCGTCGATCCGCGCCGCCTCGTGCAGTTCCTCGGGGATGCCTTGAAGCCCTGCCAGGAGCACCAGCATCACAAAGGGCGTGGTCAGCCACAGCTCGGCCACGATCACCGCCGCCCGCGCCGCCATGGGATCGCCGAACCAGGAGACCGGTGTGACGCCAACCAACCCCAAGAGGTGATTGATCGGCCCGTACTCAGGGTCGAACAGCATCCGCCACATAAAGCCGGCGACAACCCCCGCCAGCATCATCGGAATCAGGAAGACGCCGCGCAACAAACCGCGCGCCCGCCCCAAGAACGGCGAATTGAGGAGAAGCGCCAGCACCAGACCCAGCGTGAATCCGATCGGCACCGAGAACGCCGCGAAGGTGACGGTCCAGCGGACCGAATGCATCAGATCGCGGTCGCTCGGGATGTCGGTGTAGTTGCGCAGCCCCACCCACGGCCGCCCGAACGCCGGCATATTCCATTGGTAATCGTGGAAGCTCAGCCAAAAGGAGTAGCCCACCGGGTAGGCGATGAAGAGACCGAGCACGAGCAGAGACGGTAGGATGAACCAGTAGGGAACGAACCGCCGCCGAGCCCGGCGCGTCCGCTGGACGACAGCCACCTCTCTGATCGCCTTCGCGCTGATCACAACGCCATTGCCTCCCTCGCCATCGGGTTTCTGGGATGGACTGGGCAAGAAACAAGGAACCGGTCGCTGCCAAGGCGCGTGCACGCGCC
>JBOGUE010000670.1:0-11532 GCA_050695955.1 Thermomicrobiales bacterium
CCGTCGATGATCACCGTGTCGTGACCGGCGGTCCGCAACTCGTCGATGTGGGCCACGTCGTAGTGGGGGTCGGAGACGCCGATCACGAGCAACGACCGGCCGTCGAAATCCATCATCTGGGCTCGAAGCCTGTCCTCCGAGAGCAACGGCGTGAGCCAAACCGCGCGAGTTCGCGCCGTCGGCGGCTCCGTGGTCAAGAGGTGACCCATGGCAAGCGTGCCAAGTGACTTGCCGATCACGGTCAGATCTCTGTATGGGCGCTGGCTGAGGGCGGAACGGAAGGCGGCGGTGACGTCGTCAAGCAGCCAGGCGCGCTGCCCGTCTGGCGGCAGGTCCAGGAAGTCTTCGCGGCGGTTGTAGGCGTACTCAACCCGGAAAACATCGACGCCGGCGTCGAGCAGCAGGCTTTCGGCGTAGTAGAAGAGCGGCATGTCGCAGGTGTAGCCAAAGCCCGGCAGGAGGAGGGCGAGATGATCCGTTTTGCCGTCCTGCCGGACCAATTCGTTCGGCACCGGCTCGCCACGATGGCCGGTAATCGATAGCCGTTCGAAACGCACAAACTGCTCCGTCGGGATGTCGTGACCGATCTATCCGCGCATGACTCGTTCGAGGTCTCGCCGGACGTGGACGATGCGCGAGACAAAGAGTTCGGCATTGGTCGAGCGATAGACGATGACGTGCTGAATGACGATGTGGCTTCGGGTGCCTGGACCAAACTCGTCACGCGCCCGGCCGAGGCCAGGAAAGGTGGCCAATTCGTGAAGCGCCTGGTGCAGCGTTGAACGGTATGCCTCTGCTCGCTCTTGTCCCCACGTATCGATGGAGTGCTGGAAAATATCGGTCAGATCGTCTTCGGCATCCTGAGAGAGCCGAATCCTACGGTGTGACGTCATCCTTGACCGACTTTCCCACCCGCGCGTTTTCAGCGGCGCGCTGCATGATGCGCTCCATGTGCTCGGGCGTCAGCTCAACGCTTTCTCCACGCTCGATTTGGGCGAAGCCTTCCGCTACGGACGCCTTGAGGTGCCGCGTGCGCCGATCCTGTTCCTCCATGAAGCGGAGCGCTTCCTCGACCACTTCGCTCGCGTCGCTGTAGTCGCCGGATTCGACCTTCTCCTGGATCATCGCTTCGAGACTGGGACTGAGTCGAACGTTCATGGTCGTGCCTCCACGGACCATCATAGCGATTCTGGTAGCGATCCACAGCGGTTCTTTTACTCCACCAGACCCATTTTGCGGGCGATGACGTATTTCAGGATTTCGCTGGTGCCTTCGCCGATGGTGAGCACCTTGGCGTCGCGGTAGAAGCGGGGGACGGCGGACTCCTCAATGAAGCCGAAGCCGCCGTGGATCTGCATGTTCTCCTCGGCGGCGCGGACGGCGACCTCGGAGGCGAAGAGTTTAGCGGCGGCGGCCTCTTCGGTGCAGGGTCGGCCGGCTTCTTTTAACGCCGCGGCGCGGTAGGTCAGGAGGCGTGCCGCCTCGACCTGGGTCTTCAGCTCGGCCAGCTTGAAATGGATTGCCTGTTGACGGGCGATCGGCGCGCCGAAGGCGACGCGCTCCATGGCTTAGCCGGTCGCCTGTTCCAGCGCGCCCTGGGCGAGGCCGACCGACATGGCGGCGATGCCGACCCGGCCGCCGTCGAGCGTCGTGAGGAAGACGCGGGCGCCTTTGCCGAGTGGACCGAGCAGCGCCTCGGCGGGCAGGCGGCAGTCGGCGAAGACTACCTCGCGGGTGTCCGAGGCGTGCCAGCCGAGCTTGCGATACGGTCGTTGGGGTTCGTAGCCGGGGGCGCCGGCCGGGACGATGAAGGTGCTGAGAGCGTTGCCGCCGTCGATTGCCGTCCGCGCGGTGGCGATGCAAAAGCCGCTGAGGTCGTTGCCGGCGTTGGTGATGAACGCTTTCGTGCCGTTGAGCACCCAGCATTGATCTTCGCGGCGGGCCGTCGTCTTTGCGGCGCGGACATCAGAGCCCGATCCCGGCTCGGTGCTGGCGAAAGCGCCGAGGACCTCGCCCTGGGCCAGTGGGACCAGGAAACGCTGTTTTTGCTCCTCGCTTCCGAAAAGCAAGATCGGTTCGCCGCCGAGGGAGACGCTGGCGCCGATGGTGACGGCGACCGACGAATCGATCCGGGCCAGCTCCTCGATCACGATCGCCTGGGCAAGTGCGCCCGCGCCGAGCCCGCCGTACTCCTCGGGGAAGACGACACCCATCGCGCCCAACTCGCCGAGTTGACGAATCACCTCCGTGGGGAAAACGTGCTGCTCGTCCCACGTCGCGGCGTGGGGCGCTATCTCGCTCTCGGCGAACTCGCGGATGGTGTCGCGCAGGGCGCGTTGGTCGTCGGTGAGGTCGAAGGTCAGGCTCGAGGACATCAGAGGCCTCCTGATCGAGTTTGCCGCACCGTTGCGGCTCGTCAGGAACAGTGTATCGCGCAAGATGCATTCCCTAACCGGTATGTACGGACAGAAAGAACGAATGTGCTATGATCCGGCTCATATGGTTGCGGAGGATGTGGGCAGGCCGGGAGGTGGCGTGGTCGCGCAGGTCGTGGCGGAGCAGGAGAGACGGACGCGGGCGATGCGGCACGAGTCCGTGCAGGGCGCGTGGGAACTCGTGCTCGGCGAACCGGAACCGCGGCTTCGCGAGTACGTCGTGGCGTATCACGGCTACGTCGAAAGGATGGTGCGCCCGGTGTGCGGTTGGGAGCTGCCCTCAGTCGAGATTCCTTGCATCATCAACTTTGGACCGGCGTACCGGTTGCGCAACGCTACGAATCCCGACACATGGGCAACACACAACAGTTTTGTGGCAGGACTGCACGACGTCGCGGCGTACCACGAGGCGGCGGGGTTGGCGCATTGCCTTCAAGTGAACTTCACGCCGATCGGGGCATATCGATTCTTCGGCGTGGCGATGGGGGAGTTGGTCAATCGCGTTGTCGCACTTGACGACGTCTTCGGGCCGTTGGCGCGTCTCCTGGAAGAGCGGCTGTACGAGGCGTCGAGCTGGGACATCCGGTTCGCGATTTTGGATGGGTTCATCGCTGAACGGATTGACGCGGCGCGACCAGCCGCCGCGGGTGTCGCGTGGGCGTGGCGTCAGATCGAGGAGGCTGGGGGATGCGTTGCGGTGAACGCGCTGGCGGAGGAGATCGGTTGGAGCCGGAAACATCTAGCTACGCGCTTTCGAGAGCAGGTCGGGATGCCGCCGAAACATGTGGCGCGCATTCTTCGATTCCATCGCGCGGTGCGCTTGCTTGACCGAGACGGCGCGGTTTGTTGGGCAGATCTCGCTCATCGCCGCGGCTACTACGACCAATCGCACTTGATCCGCGACGTGCGCCAATATGCCGGCTGTACGCCGACGGAGCTGCTGGGATCGCGGCTGGATGCGTCGATTCCGGCCGCCTTTTTGAACCACCGCGGTCATAGGTAACATCTGTCCAAGACACCTCCGTTTGCAAATAACTAGACTCCGATCTCAGCGCCCCGCCGTTAGGTACTCACAGGGAGGAATTACCAGATGCCGAACAACGGACGAGCCGCGATGCCGAATGTCTTTCCGATTCTGATCTACCGGGACGTACCCGCCGCGATCGAGTGGCTGCTCAGCGGTTTTGGCTTCGAGAAACGGCTCGTCGTGCCGAGGCCAGACGGGACAATTGGCCACGTCGAGCTGGGTCTCGGAGCTGGCGCGATCATGTTGGGGGCGGCGAACGACGGACCGGGCGCCGGCGGTCCGCCCGACGGCGGAACCGTCTACATCACGATCGCTGACGTCGACGCGCACTGCGAGCGAGCGAGAGCGGCGGGCGCGGACATTCTCCAAGAGCCATACGATACCGACTACAACTCACGTGAATACACCGTGGGTGATCCGGAGGGGCGCATCTGGACATTCGGGACCTATCTGCCGGGAGTGGACGAGTGACGGCGACGACGGGTGTATCCGGCTCCCCGCTTGGTCTCGCCGAAGGAGTCTGACGTCGATGGTCGATGATCCTGTTGCGCGGCTGCGGACCATCAGCTTCGCACTGCCGGAAGCGACCGAGCAAGAGACGTGGGGCAACCCGACATTTCGCGTACGGGGTAAGATCTTCGCCATGCCGAGGCAAGACGACGACCGCCTCTCACTCTGGTGCAAGGCCCGGCCGGGCGTGCAGACCATCCTGGTCGGGTCGGACCCCGAGCAGTTCTTCGTGCCGCCGTACGTCGGGCACAACGGATGGGTCGGGGTTCGGCTGGATGGCAAGGTCGATTGGGACGAGGTCGCTGAACTGATCGAGGAGAGCTACCGGATGACGGCGCCGAAGCGGCTGGCGGCGCTGCTCGATTGAGCGAGCGGCTTGATATCAGCTTCCGAGGTGACGCGCGGCATCCATCTTTTCGTGGAGCACCCGAAGAATCGTGACCGTGCTGTCATCCGTCTCGTAGTAGACGAGGTGCTGACGTACCGGGAAGCTTCGCACATTGCCGGAAAGAGCCCCGTGTACGCGCCCAAGACCGGGGAAGTTGGCAATCTCTTGCAAAGCAGTCGCAATGATCTCGGCGTACGCATCATGCCGCTGCTCTCCCAGGTCTCGACTGTGTCCTGAAGGATGGACCGGATGTCGTTTTCGGCTTGAGCAGTGACTTCAAGCCTACGGCCGGACTTCATCGGGAATCGGCTTGCCGGCACGGGCATCCTCGATGGCCTCGTTCTTGAGGCGTTCCATCAGCTCAGGGGTGAACGGTTGAGTTTCGCCGCGTTTCACCTGCTCTTGCCCGATGGCCACAGCCGAGCGCAACCGCTGGTGCTGATCGTGCTCTTCCATCAGGCGCAACGCCTCGCGGACAACCTCACTGGCGTTGTTGTAGCGGCCGCTGGCAACCTTCTGGCGAACCATCGATTCCAAATGGGGCGTCAGACTGACGTTCATGGTCGAACCTCCTTCGAACAGTGGCATCATAGCAAAGATTGCTGATGATTGATCTCGCCAGTGGGGCCAATCGAGGGCGAGCTGCACGGGCTATAATGGCTTGCCGGTGACGCCCGCGTCGCAATGGCCGGGCGTCCATGCGGCGCCCGCACACGCCGTACACCGTGGCGGCAGGAGATGTGCAGGGTGAGGCGCAGGAGATAGCGCCGCCAGCGGGCAGCCGTCGACCACAGGCATCGCGTCTCGTGCCGGACCCGTTTGTTTCCCCGGCGCGAGCAACGCCACCACTCCCCGCACCATGCCGATGGTTGACCGCTGACGGATCGACAAAGGAGCGGTCAATGGCGACCGAGACGACTCGTGCCCCGGACAACGCCGTCCAGGGGGCCTTCCAGAATGGCATGGTGTCCTGCAACGGGACCGGTGCGGTCCACCTCCCTCTCGAAACAGTTGACGTTGGAGCCGGGACGATCACGGCCGACATCGCACCGGCGTCGGATGGCGACGCGAGCCTTCCCCACGAGACGTTGCGAGAGATGTATTGGACCCTGGCGCTGGCGCGCGCGCTAGATGAGCGCATGTGGCAGCTGCAGCGGGCCGGGCGTGCCGCCTTCGTCGTGTCGGCGCAAGGGCACGAGGGAGCGCAAGTTGGCGCGGCCTTCGGTCTTGACCGCACGAAAGACATTCTGCTGCCCTATTACCGCGATTTGGCGATTAGCCTGGCCTTCGGATTGACGGCCCATGACGTGATGATGGCGGCGCTGGCACGGGCGGAGGATCCGACCTCCGGCGCGCGGCAGATGCCGGCGCACTACGGCTCGGCGAAGCTGCGGATCATCACCAGCTCCAGTCCGGTTGCCACGCAGATTCCCCATGCGACCGGCACGGCCTATGCCGCCAAGCTGCGACAAACGGGGCAAGTCTCGCTCGTCTGCTTCGGCGAGGGTGGGTCGTCCGAGGGCGATTTCCACGAGGCGTGCAACTTCGCGGGGGTCCACAGGCTGCCGGTCATCTTTTTTTGCGAGAACAACCGGTACGCGATCTCCGTGCCGCTCGACGCCCAGATGGCGATCGACAACGTCGCCGACCGCGCGGCAGGCTACGGCTTCCCCGGCGTGGTGGTGGATGGGACCGACGTCCTGGCCGTCTACCAGGCGGTGGCGGCGGCGGCCGACCGTGCCCGGCGCGGCAAGGGACCGACACTGGTCGAGGCAAAGCTCTACCGGTTCAACCCCCACACCTCCGACGACGACGACCGCACCTACCGCAGCCCGGAGGAGGTCAAAGCGTGGCGGGCGCACGACCCTCTCACACGTTTCGAGGCGCGGCTGCGCGATGTCGGCGCCTTCGACGACGCCTCGCTGGCCGAGATGAAAACCCGCGTCAAGACCGAGGTCGACGCGGCGACCGACGCCGCCGAGCAGGCGCCCTTCCCCGACCCCGCGACGTTCGACCGGCACGTCTACGCCGAGCGATAGCGGAGGACTCGTCATGGCACAGGTGATGGACCAGACGGCGGTCGCTCAGGTGGCTGATGACGCTCCGGCGAAGTCGCTGGTCGAAGCAATCCGCGACACATTGCACGAGGAGATGCGGGCGGACGAGCGGATCGTCGTGCTTGGCGAAGACGTGGGACGTCGGGGCGGTGTCTTCCGCGTCACGGTCGGGCTCTTCGAGGAGTTCGGCGCGGAGCGGGTGATCGACACGCCGCTCGCCGAATCGGGGATCGTCGGCAGCGCGATCGGGATGGCGCTGAACGGGCTGCTGCCGATCGTGGAGATCCAGTTTCTGGACTTCATCCACCCGGCGATGGACCAGATCATGAACGAGGCGGCGCGCATCCGCTATCGTTCGAACAACGATTTCTCGTGCCCCATCGTGATCCGCGTACCCTTCGGTGGCGGCGTCCACGGCGCGCTCTACCATTCGCAGTGCATCGAGGCGGTCTTCGTCCACATCCCGGGATTGAAGGTCGTCGCGCCGTCCACGCCGGCCGATGCCAAGGGACTGCTGCGCACGGCGATCCGCGACGGGGACCCCGTGCTCTACCTCGAACACAAGAAGCTCTATCGCTCGATCAAGGGGCCGGTGCCGGAGGGTGACTACGACGTGCCGCTGGGCTCGGCCCGAATTGTCCAGGAAGGGACCGACGCCACGATCGTCGCCTACGGACTGATGGTGCATGAGGCGGAAAAGGCAGCAGCCGAGGTTGCGGCCGAAACCGGGGCGAGCGTCGAGTTGATCGACTTGCGGTCGCTGAAGCCGCTCGACGAGCAGGCGATCCTCGATTCGGCCAAGAAGACGGGCAAGGTCCTCGTCGTCACCGAGGCGAACCGGCTCTGCTCGGTCGCCAGCGAGGTAGCGGCCCTCATCGGCGAGGAGGCGTTCGCCTACCTCGACGCGCCGGTGATGCGCGTCGCCGCGCCCGACGTGCCCGCCATGCCTTTCAGCCCACCCCTGGAGCACGCCTTCCTGATCGACGCCGAGAAGGTCGGCGCGGCGCTGCGTACGCTCATCGCGTATTAGGAGTCGGGAGTCAGGAGTCAGGGGTTAGGGACGCGGCGTCGTTCTTTCCCTGACCCCCGACTCCTGACTCCTGACCCCTTCGGAGGAAGCCATGCCCACGGAGACCGCGACGACGATCACGATGCCGCAGCTTGGGGAAAGCGTGACGGAGGGAACGATCGGAGCCTGGCTGAAGCAGGTCGGGGACCAGGTCGAAAAGTACGACCTGCTGGTCGAGGTCGAGACGGACAAGGTCAACACCGAGATTCCGTCGCCGGTGGCCGGCGTGCTGGTCGAGATTCTGATCGACCCGACGACGACGGTCCCGGTCGGGACCGCGTTGTGCCGGATCGACCAGGCGGAAACGGGTGGTGGCGGTTATCAAGCGCCGCGAGATGGATCCGGCGATGCGGCAGAAAGCGCCGGCGTACGCACCGCGAATGGCCACGACGCCGCAACCCGAGCCGTGCCCGCGACGGCGAGCAATTGCCGTCGCACGGGGGAGATCGCGGACGAGATGGAGCTGTTGCGCGCTCGGTCGTCGCCAGTGGTGCGGCGGATCGCGGAGGAGCATGGAGTCGACATAACCAAAATCGACGGGAGCGGCGTCGGCGGGCGAGTGACGAAGCAAGACATCCTCGCCTTCGTTGAGCGGGCGCCGGAAGCAGTGACCGATCGCGCGATGAGCGTTATCCCGCCGGCCGCGCCGCCACGTGGGACCCTGGCCACCGCGGAGCGGGCGCAGGTCCAGGTCTTTCCGGGTGACGAGGTGATCCCAGTAACGCCGATGCGGCGGCAGATCGCCGAGCACATGGTCCGTTCCGAACGGACGGCGCCGCACGTGACCTGCGTCATGGAAGTCGACATGACGAACGTCGTCGCCTACCGGGTGGCGCGGAAAGAGGGGGTTGTGCGACGGGAGGGGGTGGATCTGACCTACATCCCGTTCGCGATCAAGGCGGCGACGCTGGCGCTACGCGATCACCCGCGTCTCAACGCCGTCTGGGACGAGGAGCGGATCATCCACCGCGGGGCGATCAACGTCGGGATCGCGGTCGCGCTCGACGACGGGCTGATCGTGCCGGTGATCAAGCACGCCGACCGGCTCAGTATCGCCGGATTGATGCACGCCGTTGCTGAGTTGGCCGCGAAGGCGCGAGCCGGGACGCTGAAGCCGGATGAGGTCACGGGCGGCACCTTCACGATCAACAACCCCGGCACCTTCGGTTCGCTCGTTTCGACGCCGATCCTGGTCCAACCGCAGGTGGCAATTCTCTCGACCGAGGCGATCATCAAGCGCCCGGTCGTGATCGACGACATGATCGCGATTCGATCGATGATGAACCTGTCGCTGAGTGTCGACCACCGCGCCGTCGACGGTCTCGCCGCCACGCGGTTCTTACAGGCAGTGAAGCGGTGGTTGGAGGGGGTGGACGACGGCTTGCCGCTGTATTGATGGGTGGATCAGACAGAGACGAGCGGAAGGTGGTCATTATCCCAGCGCAAGGAATGCGGCGTCAGGATCCGCGTGGAAGCGCTGCATCGTGTCGCGGTGCTTCCGGAGCAGCGCCGCGATGGTCGAAGTCGGGGCGTTGCCCACGCGCATCCACACGGTTTTGGGTGGGTGCCCGTACAGCAGGCTCAATTAGTGGAAGTCGGAGTCTTTGGAGACAATGGCCAACTCGCGTTCCGCGGCGTAGCGCCATATGGTGAGATCGTCCGCTTCGACGAGTTGGAGGTCCCGCACATGCACGGAGTCGGGGTAGACATCGGCTAGAAGACGCACCAGCTTGAACGATAGGTTTTGGTCGAAGAGCAGTCTCAAGAGTCTCTAGAGGGCGGGAACGGCCATCAGCTTGCGCTCGCGGTCCGCGGCGAAAGCCAGGCAGGCTCGGATGTCCTCGCGGGTGAGCTCCGGGAAGTCTGAGAGGATCTCCTCCACGCTCATGCCGCCGGCCAGGTACTCCAAAACGTCCTGGACGGTGATACGCATGCCCCTGATGGTCGGCTTGCCGCCGCGCTTGCCGGATTCGATGGTGATGAAGTCGTGGTAGTCCATGGCACGGAGTGTAGTCCCAGCTCGGGGTGGCATCAAGCACATGCCTTCCTATCCCATTAATTCTCTGGGAAATGGGGCAGCGATAAGTGTCCTGCCCAAAGCAATTGTGTTTCGCCATGCATTGTTGTGAGTGGTGCTTGCTCCTGACGCGTGATCGACTCGCCGTAGAGATGGAGGCAAATGCGAGCAATCGATTTCACCAATGCAACTGTTCCGGCGTGCGGTCAAAGCACGATCCGCGTGTTGACGATCTGCTGTTCCGGTGTTATCACGGAAATCGATTTCTCGCGTCGACGTGAACGAGTCCGTCGTGACGAGAGACGCGGGCACAAGGCGCCGCTTCGTCCGGCGGGAGAAGGGGAAGACGATGAAAGTGGCCCTGGGTCTCGTGTTGTTGGTCGCGTCGATTCCAGCTTTGGCGTTGGCGCCGGTGCAGGCACAAGAGGAGAACGCGACTGTGGAGCTCGAAGTCGTCGCGACGCTGACGGGGCCGGACGGGATTAACGAGACGCACACGAAATACCACGTGGACGGCACCGACCTGGGCCATACCTTCGAGCACGACGGCGCAATCTACATGGTCTTCGGCGACACGTTCGGACCGGCCAAAAGTGATTGGCGCAGCAACGTCGCCGCCATCATCGCCACCGATCAGGACCCGAGCGATGGACTCACCTTCGACCGCATGATCACCGATCTGCCGGATCACGCGAAGGTGCTCATCGCACAGAATGACGTCGAAGGCACCGAGGTCACGATCATTCCCACGTACGGCGTGTCGGTCGGGGATCGGATGTTCCTCCACTACATGGCGGTTAGCCAGTGGGGTGACCCGGGTCGTTGGGACCTCAACCAATCGGGGCTGGCCTACTCCGACGACGACGGAGAGAACTGGACCGTCGATCCCAACGCGACCTGGCCGGGCGACAGCAACTTCGGACAGGTGTCAATCGTGCAGGTCGAGGGATACGCCTACTTCTTCGGCATCCCCGGCGGTCGCTTCGGCGGCGCGCAATTGGCGCGCGTGCCCGAAGATCAAATCCTGGAGAAGAGCGCCTACGAGTATTGGGACGGTTCGGCCTGGGCGAGCGACGAGGCGACGGCGGAGACGATCATCCCGGCCCCGGTCGGCGAGCTCTCGGTGCGCTGGAACTCCCATTACCAACAGTGGCTGATGATGTACCTGAACGAGGATAAGTACTCCGTCGTTTTGCGGACCGCCGATTGCCTGACCGGACCATGGAGCGAGGAGCGGACCGTGGCGACCGGTGCCGAGTACCCGCAACTCTACGCACCCTTCATGCTCCCCAAGTGGAACGACGGCCCGGAGGTCTACTTCACAATGTCGCAGTTCGGTCCGTATCAGGTCTATCTGATGCAGACGGCGCTCGACGACGTCGAGCCGTCGACCGGCGAACCCGAGTGCGTCGCGCCTGGCGCGGGCGCATAATCCCAGTCGTCGAGCCGACGATCCAACCCGCGGACAGAGAAGAGGAGCGAGGAGTAAAGTGATGACGGACTACGCGCACCCGGAGACGACCCAGCCGGCGCCGGTGGCGGAGCGAGCGGTCGTGCTGGTGGCCAGCGGTGACCTGCGGCTCTCCGCCAACCGGATGTGCTGGCCAGCGCAGGAAGCGATGGAGTCCCAGATCGGCGCTGCCCTCGCGAACGAAGGCTGGACCGTGCGCCGCGGTCACCCGTTCGACGCCGCGTTGGGCCACGGGTTCATCGCCAGCCAGAAAGAAGGGCTAGGGGTCTTTCGCTCGATCCATCCCGAGTCGCCGCTGATCGTAGCGGAGGCCGTCTGGCAATACAGTCACCACGTCTTGCCGGGGCTGACGACCCACCGTGGGCCGATCCTCACCGTCGCCAACTGGAGCGGCCAATGGCCCGGCCTGGTCGGCATGCTCAACCTCAACGGCAGCCTGACCAAGGCAGGCGTACGTTATAGCACCCTCTGGTCCGTCGATTTCACGGACGGCTTCTTCCGGGACGGTCTGCGTGAGTGGTTGCAAACCGGAACCGTTACGCACGACCTCAGCCACGT
>JBOGUE010000671.1:0-24532 GCA_050695955.1 Thermomicrobiales bacterium
CGCGGTCACGGGGAGGTCGCGTAGCGCCGAAAGGGCCTGGCGATGATCGAGACCGTCGTTGAAAGCATCCGGGTCAACCTCGTCACGCAGAATCGCGTCGTGATGTTGAAGGAGGTCCAGGGCGAGCGCCACCTCCCAATCTGGATCGGCGACTTCGAGGCTCAGGCCATCGCCATGGAACTTCAGGGCCTTGCCGCGCCTCGCCCGCTCCCCTATGACGTGATGAAGTCGATCGTCGGCGACATGGGCGGAACCGTTGACCGCATTTTGGTGACCGATTTAGCGCAAGACGTCTTTTTTGCGCGCATCGTCATCGCGGTCAATGGTCGGACGGTAGAGATCGACTGCCGGCCAAGTGACGCCATCGCCCTCGCCGTCCGGGCCAGGGCTCCAATCATGGTCGAAGAGTCCGTGATGGATCGTGCGGGAGTTAGTCTCGATGGCGACGACGACGACGGGAAGCCGGCACATCCAAACGGCGAGTCTACGGGGGCGCCGGTCGACGAAGAGCGGCTCTCCGTTTTCCGCGACTTCATCAACACGCTCGATCTCGACGACTTCGATCGCAAACGAGGAAGTTAGCTCAAATCGGAGCTGGAATGGATACCTCTGAACGCCAGATCAAACGAATCGTGCTCGACCGCATGGACCGGTGCAGCGTCTGCCATCGCGAATACGGACCGGATGACGTCCACGTCTTATCGAAAAAACCCGACATGTGGATGATGGTCGTGCAGTGTACCGACTGCCATGCCCGCAGTTTCGTCGCGGCGGTGCTCAATGACGGTGATCCCGACGAAGCGCGGCTTGCGTTGCGACAACTGACCACCGAAACCTCCAGCGAAATGTTCGACGAAGCACCCGCCGAGGTCAGTAAGGGGCCGCCGGTCAGCGCGATCGACGTGCTCGACATGCACGAGTTCCTCGTTGGTTTCGACGGAGACTTTCAAGCACTCTTTTCCTCGTAGCACGTCGCCAGATTCCGATCTCCACGAGAGTCGCTCCGCGTTGACGCCCCTTCAGACCCCTCCTATACTCCGGATGAGTTCGTGAGATCGCTCACGCAACAAGATCAGGCGCGCATACACCTCTCGCGCCTTACTCAAGTATCGGAGCATTGCCGGTGAGCAGCACCGCGGCCCACACCGCGTCGCAACGCCAAGAGATCGATCTCGCCATCGTCCGCGAGATGATGTCCCACTTCAATCCGCAGGATTTTCAAGAAGGCCAAGAGCTAATCCTCAGCGCGCTTCAGGAGATCAACGAGCATTTCGGCTGGGTCTCGCTCGAAGCTGCCGAAATCGTCGCTGATCGCCTTGGTACGACGGTGAATCGGATTTACGGGCTGCTCACATTCTACGCCGATTTCCGTACCCAACCGCGCGGCAATCATTTTATGCTCCTCTGTCACGGCATGTCGTGCTACGTGAGGGGTTCGCAACAGTTGGTGCAGGAACTTCAGGATCGTTACGGAATCGGTGATGGCGACACAACCGCGGACGGCGAGCTCACCGTGCAGGTCGTCAATGGGTGCCTCGGCGTCTGCGATCATGCGCCAATTATGAAGGTAGACGACGACTTTTATGGGAATCTCTCGGTCGATTCCCTCAACGACGTGATCCAGCGGGTCGTGGCCGCTGGGAATCGGTGAGGAAAGCAATGACCGCGGCGACGGCATTTGAACGCTTGAACTCGCGCGCCGACTTCGACGCGCTGCGATCCCGGTCCGACCAACGCTGGCGCGACCTGTGGGACGGGAATCAGACCGTGGTCAGCGTCGGCATCGGCAGCTGCTCCATTGCGAAGGGCGCGCTCGATCTGCTGGCCGCATTTCAAGAAGCTGCCACCGGCAAGCCGATCGTCGTGCGCCAAGTTGGTTGCGACGGGGCGTGTTTCATGGAGGTCTGGGTTGACGTCCAGCACCCTGGTCAGCCTGCTATTCGGTACCAAAATGCTACGCCGGGCGATGTTCAAGCCATCCTGAACGAAGACTTAGGTGATCACGCCGCCGGTGTCCATGCGGACACACCATTCGGCTCGATCCCGCCGCTGAATGCCCACCCCTTCTTCAAGCATCAGCATCGCATCGTCCTGGCGAATACCGGAGTGATCGACCCCGACTCCATCGAGGACGCCATTGCTCGAGGCGCGTACAGTGCGTACCTTCAAGTGCTGTTTGATCTGTCCCAGGAAGAGGTGATCGCCGAGGTGACGGCGGCCAACGTGCGCGGTCGTGGCGGCGCGGGCTTCCCCGCGGGCATCAAATGGGAAAGCGGCCGCAAAGCACGAGTGACGCCGAAGTACGTGGTCTGCAACAGCCACGAGGGCGAGCCTAACGTTTACAAGGATCGGCGGATCCACGAAGGCGATCCCCACCGGGTTCTCGAAGGCATTCTCATCGCATGCATCGCCGTCGGCGCCGAACGCGGCTACAACTACGTCGGCGGGGAATATCCACTCGCCATCCAGCGGTTCCGCCGCGCCGTCGCCGACGCTGAGCGCCTTGGATTGATCGGGCAAAACGTGCTCGGATCAGGCAAGAATGTCGCCTTCCGACTACGCACTGGTGGTGGCGCGTACATCTGCGGCGAAGGCTCCGCCATGATGTACTCCGTGATGGGTCTCCGCGGTCAACCGCGCACGAAACCGCCGCGCTCGGTCGAAGAGGGCTTGTGGAAGCGCCCAACGGTCGCCAATAACACGGAGACACTCGCAAACATCCCCGACATCATCCAACATGGCGGTGAATGGTTCGCGAAGATCGGCACCGAGAAGAGTGCCGGCACCAAGCTCGTCACGGTCCAGGGATCGCTGAAGACGATGGGGCTGGTGGAAGTGCCGATGGGCATCTCGTTCCGCACCCTGATTGACGAAGTCTGGGGCGGAATGCGGGATGGCTATCGCTTCAAGGGTGTGCAAACCGGCGGCGTGTCCGCGGGTCCGTTGAAAGACGAGCAGCTTGACCTGCCAGTCGATTTCGACTCAATGACGCCGGTTGGGGGCATGCTTGGCTCGGGCGGCTTCGTCGTCTTCGACGACAAGGTGTGCGTCGTCGACTTCGCTCGTTACCTTACCGCGTTCAACCGCTACGAATCCTGCGCGAAGTGCGTACCCTGCCACCGTGGCAACCCGGCGCTCGTCGAAATCTTGGACCGCATTCGGTTCGGGCGAGGCTCGCTTTCCGATATCGCGCTCATGCGCCGGACGTCCAAACACATCATCGAACTCTCGTTGTGCGGTCTAGGTCAAGTGGCGCCGGTGCCCCTCCTCGGCATGCTCGACCAGTACGAAGAGGAGTTTCGGCGGCACATCGTCGACGGCGTCTGTCCGACCGGTACCTGCCCAATCGGTGCAGCAGGGTTAGTTGCGGCCGCCGCCGACTAAGCGACAACGCTTAGCAGCCAACTTCGATCGCATGTGCTTCAGCCGAGATCGACGATCGTGCCCAATCCGAGAGTTGACGCCTGGACGGCCGCACGGCGCGCGACGACGACATCTTGCACGGCATTACCGACCGATTTAAAGAGCGTGATCTCCTGGTCGTCGACGCGTCCCGTCACCTCGCCCGCAACCAGCATGCCCAATTCTCGTGTGAGCCGACTCCGGTCGATCAACCCTTGTTCCAACGGGATGATGAGGTCACCGGCTTCCGCTAATACGGCCTCGGTCGAGTCGACGACGATGGTGGCGCGTGCGACCGTGCCGGGTGGAAGCTCCTGCATCTTCGGAGTGAAAGCGCCGACCGCATTGATGTGGGTGCCTAGCCTGACGTCACGATCGTCGAAGACCGGTTTGCATGACGTCGTCGCGGTACAAATGACGTCTGCTTCGCCCACAACCGCCGCAGCGGTTGTGGTTTCTACGATGCCGGCGAACTCGGGCCAATCCCGTGCCATTGCTTCGCGATATCGTGCAAGCTGTTCCTCCGTCACGTCGACCGCGATGATGCGCTCAATCGGTCGGACGGTAGCAACGGCGACCGCCTGAGTAACGCCCTGCGCTCCCGCTCCGACAACGACCACGACGTGTGAATCATGCCTAGCAAGCAGATCAGTCGCCGCGCCCGAGACTGCACCTGTTCGCAGAGCTGTTAGGTAACCACCATCCATAATGGCCGTCGGCACGCCAGTCTCCGCGTCGACGAGGCAGACCAGTGCATGAATTGTCGGCAGTCCGCGGTCCCGGTTGCCGCTGAAGACGGAGACGACTTTGACGCCCAGAGCCGACTGGGCAGGGACATATGCCGGCATCAAAAGTGTCGTACCGCCGGTCTCGCCAACGTCGATCGCGGTTCGCAATGGTGATGCGGCCTGACCAGCCGACAACTCGCGGAACGCCACTTTCATCAATTCGACCGCGTCGCGCATTGACACAAGCTGCTTCAGATCAGATCGCGAGAGCACGAGCACGGGTTTGATCCTCTCCGCACGCGTCCGGTCCAACCGCAAATCGGCGACCATTGGGTCAGCGAGTGTATCCGCGTCAACCCCCACAAGCAACTGGACTGCCGCGAACGAAACGTGGGCCGCACGTCGAGCGTTGACAAGAGGAACGTGGGCTCAAGGCGGCTGGCCAGCCTCAAATTCGCGTCGAAAATCGCGACTCAAAACTCAGGTGCTATACTCGCACCGCTTCGTAGCTTGTCGCGCCCCCCGCGCGTTCGCCTTGATTCCCTTTGGAGTTGACTGACGACGCCGATGACCGATCCCGGACTGACCAACAGGCTCCGGCAACACTCCCGGCGTGCCGGACTGGCCATTGGGCTGTCGATGGCGATGACGATTGCGGTTTGCCTCGGCGGCTTTGTGGTGATCTTCGCCGAAGTTGATCCTTTTCTCAGCGACTTCATCGCCGCCGAGCGCGCGACGTCGACTCCTGTGCGGGAACAAGAGAGCAGTCAAGCTGCACCAGAGCAGGAAGAGCCGGCGGAGGGAAACACCGATCCCGAGCCGACGGCCGAGACGCAGCAAGATGAACAGCAGGAGGCTCCGGCTCCGACACCGACGACCGAACCTGCACCAACGCCGACCTCGGATTCGTTTGAGCCGGACTATCAAGCCAACAGCTCTCAACCGATCAATTTCAGGGCAGGGCCCGGCATAGAGTTCGATGCTCCCATAACTTTAACGCCTGCCCAACCTCTTCAGTATCTCAATGAAGACGAACCCACCGACAATCCAGCCGCGGACGGCGATCGCTGGATGAAGTTCCGAACGGAAGACGGAACTGAAGGTTGGATTCGAGAGATCGACGCGGAACTCTATCAAGAGTGAGGTTTCCGCTCATTTCGTCCGGGGCGTTCTCGCCTAAACGAATAGATTGGCAGGGAAGAGCATGCAGCGCGTAACCATCATCGGTCTTGGCCTCATCGGCGGCTCGATCGGACTCGGCCTGCGCCAGTGGTCGGAACAGAACGGCAAGGCGGGTGATGCCGCGCTTGAAGTGACCGGCTTCGACACCGACCTTGAGCAGCAACACTTCGCCCAAAAGATCAAGGCGGTCGACCGCACCGAGTGGAACCTGGAAAAGGCGGTGCGAGATGCCGACATCGTCGTCATTTGCACACCAGTGCTGGCGATCAAGGATACCTTCACCGACATCGCGCCGCACGTGAAAGCGGGCGCGGTTGTGACCGACACGGGGTCGACCAAAACGCAAGTGATCGAGTGGTCCAAAGAGATTCTGCCGCGCACGGTTAGCTTCGTCGGCGGCCATCCCATGGCCGGCAAAGCGCAAAGTATCGAGGGTGCGGAGGCAGAACTCTTTGCCACCGCGACGTGGTGCGTGACGCCGTCGCCGTCCGCGACCGAGGACGCGATTCGCAACGTACTCGGCATGATCGCCGCGCTCGGAGCCGAGCCGTTTTTCATCGATCCGGTTGAGCACGACGCCTTTGTCGCCGGCGTCAGCCACCTGCCCTTCGTCCTCTCCGCCACGCTGATGAACGCGGTCGCCAAGGACTCCTCGTGGCGCGACATGAAGACACTGACCGCGAGCGGTTTTCGCGACGTCAGCCGCCTTGCCGCCGGCAGCCCGGCCATGCACAGTGACATCTCCCTCACAAACAAGGACGGGTTGGTCCGGTGGGTCGATTCGTTCACCGAGCAACTCCAGGAGTTTCGGCAAGCGCTGACGGCCGAAGGGGAACAGTCGCAAGCTGCGCTTACCGACTACTTCGAAAAGGCGCGCGATGCCCGCGCCGAGTGGTCAACCCAGACCACGCGTGAAGGCGAGTTGTTGCAAGGCACCGACTCGGAATTGTCAAAAGAGCGCTTCGGTGAACAAATGAGCAGAATGTTGCTAGGTGGATTCGCCAAGCGCCGGCGAACCATCTCCGACCGCGGCGTGCGCAGCGGAACTGACGGCCGAAATGGGGATCGCCGATAGGCGATTCCTACGGCACAATCGACCATTCTTCAGTCAGGTGGTACTGATAGAGGCGTCGCGTTGGCTTGCCCGCCACGCGGACGCGGCCGCGATCGGCGCGCTTCAGGTTGTCGTAGCTGTTTTGCACTTGCACGATACGACGGGCGTTGAGATTAAAGACAACCAGTCCATAGCGCACTGGCTGCAAACTAGCGCGACGGGTGACTTCATCAACGACCCGAAACGGCGGCGCCTCGGCGGGTTCCGTATCTTCGAGCCAATGATGCACGGCGCGGCGGTCCTTCGACGTGTTGTGCTCGTCGAAGACCATGAGACCGGCGATCAAGCGTCGGGAAAGTCTCCTGTCATATTCTCCGAGCAAACCAAGCAGACCTCGATGATCAGCCGGACCTCGACTGCAAGCCGCCGCCAGCGCCTTGAGGGCGTGGCACGGCCCAACGAAACTGACCGCGCCTCCATCATCGACGACTGTGAACCGCATCATGCCAACGTCCCCACTTCCGGCAACGCGCCGAGCCATGGCGGCTCAGAGAACGACCAGAGTTGGTGTCTGGGTCAATCGGCCGCGGGGCAGTAGTACGCGGGCCAATGCTACTGTACCATAGGCACATGCACGCAAAGTGGCCCGTAACCTCGTAACCACGGCTGACAGCATGACAACCCAACAGCACGACAAAGAGCCTGAACACCGCAGTAAGCTCGAGGACCAGCTCATCGAGATTCTCTCTCGCGCTGATCGCCCGCCAACCTTTGGCGAGCGCGCCAGGGCCACCATGCGTCGCCTTCGGCGCTCATTCGGGCGAAACCGCGTTCGATCCCGCACAGGCGCGACCGGTCGTATTGGCATGGGAACATGGCTACTGGTGTCGGCGGTGGCAGCGATAGTCGCGTTGCTGATCGGCGACAGCTCGCCCTTCTTCGCACGCGTCCTTGCCATTGTGGCGGTGGTCGCGTTTGGCGTCCCCATCGTGATGCGCTGGCGACGGCCCGGCGAATCAGACACAAAACGTTGGCGAGGACGTGATATCGACCTGCGCGATCGCCCGCCTGATCTCCTCGATGATTTTCGCCGCCGGTTTCGACGGCCACCTAAGCGCTGAAGACGGTCGCGAGTCAGCTCTCAGAGATCGGCACCACCAGCGGTAATCCGCGCACCGGAGCGCCATGAATGCCAAACAGGTCACCGGCTTTGATGCCTCTGCCGGAGAGAAACGCACCGCCGGACATGGGTCTACCACCAGCGGGCTGCACCGATTCAAGGAAAAGTGCTCCCTCGCCGCAGGCGACGACGAGTTCCCTTCTTGCATGCACCACTTGCCCAGGCTTCGCGCCTTTGTCACCCGTCACCACGTGAGCGGCGTGAATCTGTACCAGATGCGGTCCGATCGTTGTCCATGCCTTGGGCCAGGGTGACATAGCACGGACGCGCCGCTCCAGGACCTCGGCGGCTGCCGGCCACTCGATCCAGCCATCCGCTTTCGTCAGTGGTCGTGTCAGCGACGCGCCCAAAGACGGCTGCGGGGCCGGCTGCCGCACTCCAGAGGCGAATTCCAGAATGGCGTCGATCGCCATGGTCGCCGCTACGGCCGCCAGTTGGGCGGAGAGCGAACCGGTGGTGGCTTCATCGTGAACTGGCACACTCGACGATTGAATGACCGGTCCAGTGTCAAGACCTGAGTCCATTTGCATCAGTGATACGCCGGTGTGATCGTCACCTTCCAGAATCGCCGCGGAGATCGGACTGGCGCCTCGGAACTTTGGCAGCAACGAGGCGTGAAGGTTGAGGCAACCCAAACGCGGAAGTGCGAGTGTCGCCTTGCCAAAGATCAGTCCGTACGCCACGACGACAAAGAGGTCCGCGCCAATGGATTCCAATGGCAAACGGGAGCCGGCCGTGCGCAGCGAAACTGGTTGATAAACCGGTACCCCGACTTCAAGTGCGCTACGTTTTACGGCTGACTCGTTGACATGTTGACCACGACCGGCGGAGCGGTCTGGTTGCGTTACCACCAGTTCGACCGCGAACCGGGGATCACCGGCGAGCGCCTCCAGCGTTGGCACCGCGTAGTCTGGCGTTCCAAAATAAACGGTCCGCAGGCGAGACACGAATCGCTGTCCTCCGTCTGAACTGCGCTCGACCATCATCGCGAGCGCCGTCTACAATGCGGAACGTATGGTGACCCGCCGAATACACCAGGCGCTCGCACGCCTTCAACCGACCTTGATCGCGCTCGTCGTCGTGCTTCTGGCGGCACTCACTCTCCGTGTCTACCAACTCGATTGGGACGAAGGGCACTACCTCCACCCTGACGAACGATTCATCGCTGATGTCATCAGTAACCGAATCTCGCTCGACTGGCCACCCGACTTCGATAATCTGCTCGACCCGTCCGTGTCACACCTGAATCCTCGCTCCGACGACCCAGAGTCCGGCAGGCCACGGAACTTCGCGTACGGCGCGCTGCCGCTCTTCGTGACTGAGGCGGTCGCGGAAGTGATGTCCGCCGTTTCCGGCGAAGAATGGACGAGATACGGCCAAGTCTACAAGGTTGGCCGCGCACTCTCCGCCTTGTTCGACACGGCAACCGTGTTGATCATCTTTCTCATCGCCAGCCATGTCTTTAATCGGAGAACCGGCCTCGTCGCGGCTGCTGTCGCCGCGCTCGTCCCCATGTCGATCCAGCTTGCTCATTTCTTCACGACCGACAGTTGGCTCACCTTTTTCGTCGCGCTGACGCTGCTCTTTTCGATTCGCGCGGCCGAACGAGGCAATGCCCGATGGTTTGTGGCGGCAGGGGCGTCGTTTGGGCTAGCCATGGCCACCAAAGGCAGCGTCTTTACGCTGGCAGGCGTGATTGCCGTTGCCGTGGCGCTGGATGCGTATCGTCGTTGGCGCGACGGAACAACCGTCGAAGGCGCCGTCAAAAGAGCGCCGGTGTTCTTGATCGCATCCGGCCTTGCCGCCATCGCGGCATTCGCCCTGTTCGAACCGTACGCCCTCGCTCGCCCCATAGTTTATATCGAGCAACTGCAAGAACAGTCGGAGGTTATCCGAGGCGTTCGTGACTACCCCTACACGCGGCAATATGTGGGCACGACGCCAGTGGTGTACCAGATAGAGCAGGTCGTCCGCTGGGGCCTCGGGCCCGTCGCCGGCGTCCTTGCTCTCCTTGGCATCGTGGTGCTCACTCGCCGTTGCTCGCGGACGCGCGCTCTCGGTCAGGCCGTGCTACTGGCCTGGTTTTTCGGCTATGGCATCGTGATCGCCCTCGTGGAGACAAAGTTTTTGCGCTACGAGGCCCCTTTGGTACCAGTGCTGGCGGTTGCCGCTGCCGTTGCATTCGACGCGGTCCGGTCCTGGTTGAGGCAGCGCGGTCGCCCTCGGCTGGCTGCAAGCGTCTGTGCTGCCTTGCTCGTCGGCATGGCTCTTTGGACCGCCGCATTTACCTCGATCTATGCCGCCGATAACCCGCGCATCGCCGCGTCGAAGTGGATCTATGCGAATGTCCCGCCGGGCAGTACCCTGAGCGCCGAGTCATGGGACGACCCACTCCCCATGGGACTCGCCCCAGGGCTCAACAGCGGCGACTTCCAGTTCTCCACGCTCTGGTTCGACATGTACGGCGACCGGCCTCCTGAGGAGGTTGCCGCATACCTTTACGGCAATCTGGAACAGCTCGACTACGTCATCCTCGCGTCGAACCGCGTCTCTAGTGCGATGCCGCAAGCGCCATGGCGATACGCCGTGCAGGAACGGTACTACGAACTCTTGAATTCAGGAGAGCTCGGTTTCGAGTTGGTCGCCGACTTTCATCGTTATCCCTCAATCGGCGAGTGGAACGTCCCCGACTTTTCCGCCGACGAGTCATTCATCAACTACGATCACCCGCGGGTTCTGATTTTCCAAAAGAAGTCGCTGGCGCCGCGCGCAACCTATGACCACCTGATGAGTTGGGCTGTGTCGCAACCCCACTCGCCGACGCGGTATCCACCGGACAAGACCCTCTTACTGGACGAACCCGTTGGCGAACTCACGGTGATCGACGACGCACGATGGAGCGCGCGTTTCACCGAGAACTCGTTAGCGGCCGTCGCCGTCTGGATCGTGCTCCTCGCGACGCTGCAGATTGCGGGTTGGCCGCTGATAAGCCTGCTTCTAGGACGATTCGCCGACGGCGGCTGGGGCTTCGCGCGTTTGGCCACACTCCTGGTTGCGGGATACCTAGTTTGGCTCGGCGCGAGCCTGGAGTTCATCGCTTTTCGCGCGGTTTGGGCCGTGGTGGCGATCGGGATATTGGCGCTTGGCTGGTTAATGCGGTGGCGACTTCGTCGTTGGCATGACTGGTCCAGTTCGCCGGCTCAACGACGCACAGCTTTCGCCACCGAAGGCGTCTTCTGGTCCATCTTTAGCCTCTTCCTGCTGTTTCGCTACCTCAACCCAGATTCATGGCATCCATTTTGGGGCGGGGAAAAACCGATGGAGTTCGCGCACATCAACGCGATGCTGCGTAGCGCCCATTTTCCGCCATATGATCCATGGTTCAGTGATGGGTATATCAACTACTACTACTACGGTCTGTATCTCGTCGCGTTCTGCATTAAATTGACGGGCATCCCGTCGGAAATTGCCTTCAACCTTGCGCAACCGACAATGATGGCGCTACTCGGCAGCGGTGTTTTCAGCCTGACCGCGACACTCGGCCGAGACGCTACGCGCCGACGACGAATGGCGATCCCAGCCGGAATTCTCGGCGTCGTCTTGACGCTATTGATCGGGAATCTCGACAGTTTTGTCCGCGTCGTCAGGGCGTTTCCGGAGCCGATCACCC
The DNA here is from genome assembly GCA_050695955.1 of Thermomicrobiales bacterium. Taxonomy (GTDB): domain Bacteria; phylum Chloroflexota; class Chloroflexia; order Thermomicrobiales; family UBA6265; genus JBOGUF01. The sequence continues at coordinate 11,217 of JBOGUE010000671.1, forward strand.
CTAGCTTTGACTGGACCTGGAATGCCACCCGAGTCATCGACCCACCGTGGAACACGATCACCGAGTTCCCCTATTTCACTGGACTGTACGCGGATTTACACGCGCACGTGGTGGCATTGCCAATCACGGTGCTGGCGATCGCGTTGGCGTATGCTATCGCGCGAGACCCCCGGTTGTTCGCCGTCGCCATCCATCGGCGGGGCACCACTCAGGCGCGCACGGTCCTGCTCGCCCGCACCTGTGCACTGTCACTTTGCCTTGGCACTGTGAGCGCAACTAATGCCTGGGACGTACCGATTTACCTTGCACTGGTGGCCGTCGCCGTCTTCATGGCTGCCTCAATGATCTCTTCGTTGGCGGCGCGGTTAGTCGTCGCCAGCGCCAGCGCCATAGCAATAGGCATAATCGGCTACGGACTCTTTCTCCCATTCTTTCAGCATTATGTCGCGCTCTTTAGTTCGCTGGGCAGCGTCCGCACCAAGTCCTCATTCTGGGAGTTTGGCGACCACCTAGGTGGACTGTTGACCGTCGTCGCCTTGGGACTGGTTGTGGTTTCGCTCGATGTCACGCGCGCGCATCGCCCAAACATGCCCCATCCCGGCATACCGATTGCCGGCGTCGCGCTGTTGCTCTGCTTGCGTTTGGTCATCGTCGACGCCAACGACGCTCTCGCCGATGCATTGACCAGCGTCCTCGTCATTGTGGTGACGATCATTCTCGCGGCCGCGGCGTGGAACGGCGCCTCCGGATCACGGCATTCTACGTTCGTCCTGCTCGCAAGGTTGGCGTGCTTGTTAGCGTTTGCGGGAGCGATCATCGCGATTGCCACTGGACGACCCGTTCTGGCGACTGGTCTGGCATTTGCCGGTGCGGGCGCGGCACTTTGGCTGACTTCACCGCGGCGGTCAGTTGCATTCACCGCGGCAATGGTCGCGGCGGCAGGGTGCATTATTGCCGGCACGGAATTGGTCTACGTTGTCGACGATCTTTCCGGCGGCACAGCCTACCGCATGAACACCGTCTTCAAGTTCTACAACCAAGTCTGGATGCTGCTCGCGCTCAGTGGTGCGATCCTCGGCGCCATCATGCTCGAACGGGTGTGGAACAACCGACCATGGAGCGTCCTTCGGTCACAGGCCGGTACGTCGGACGCGGTTGGACTCATCGCCCGGCTCACCCCGGAATCTCTTCGAGCGGCAAGAGGTGTTGACGAATCTAAGGAAGTCGACCGTAAGGCTGCGTTAGTCACACAGTGGGCGATCGCTGGAACGGTTCTGACCATCGTGGTCATCAGCACTTCGTTGTTCTACCCCCTCCTGGCGACGCGTCCGCGATTGGAACAACGATTCACCCCGGATCTCGGTTCGGGCACGCTTAACGCACTCGACTGGATGGACTATGGCACGATCACGAATGCGCGAGGAGATGTCATTGCGTTCGACGGCGACCGCGCGGTCATTGACTGGTTCAACGATCATGTCGAGGGATCGCCGATCGTCGCCGAAGCGAGCTTGCCCCCCTACCGTGGCAACGGTTCACGCATCTCGATCGGGACCGGCCTGCCGACAATCCTGGGATGGGACCGTCATCAATATCAACAGCGGTATTCGGACGGCATTGCCGAACGAAGCGGCGATGTCCGCCAGCTGTACGACTCGCCGGATCCCCTCGTCAAGCAACAATTGCTCCGCAAATACAACGTCGGTTATGTTGTCGTTGGCGACGTCGAACGGCTGTCGATCATAAATGAATCGACCTCCTATGCGTCACCTGAAGGGATTGCAGCATTTGAAACAATGGTGGGGACGGTGCTCGAGGTTGTGTTCGAAGCAGAGGGAACCATCGTCTATCGCGTCCATCCTCCGGTCGAAGGATGATTGACGCTCCTTCTGTGACCCGGCTATACTCGCATGCGGACCGTTCACCAGCGGGGTGTAGCGCAGTTGGCAGCGCGCGGCGTTTGGGACGCTGAGGTCGGAGGTTCGAGTCCTCTCACCCCGACCCCTTCGCCATGGGGTTCCGTGTGGTCCACGCGGGAGTAACTCAGCTGGCAGAGTGCCTGCCTTCCAAGCAGGTTGTCGCGGGTTCGAGTCCCGTCTCCCGCTCCACTCACCGTATTGCCAAGTGATCGCCGATAGTTCCCATTCGATCCCACCGCGGACGGGGTGAGTTCCGATCATCCGTGCTATCATCCTCTGGCCCAGGTCATGGGCATTCCGGGCTTCGCCGTGTTCGCCAGGCGTGCGGTGGCGATGCGCTCGGGCCTGTAGCTCAGTGGCAGAGCACGGGGCTCATAACCCCAGGGTCGCAGGTTCGAATCCTGCCGGGCCCACCAGACGGGCGATTGCCTTTGAGCGGGAGGCGGCATATACTGTCAACACGCGTCCGTTCAGTGTGTACGAACGGTTGACAACGCCGAGGAGTTCGTGGCAGAAATCATCTTCAACGAAGACCTAGGCGATGACGATGCATCCCGAGCGGCCAGAGAACTGGCATTGAGGATTGCTGATATCCTCGCGGATACGCCCGCGGCGGAAACGCTCGTGCTCGATATCCGGAGCCTATCGCCGTTCGCCGATTTCTTCGTGATTTGCTCGGGTGAAAACGAGCGCCAACTGCGGGCGATTTCGCGGGACGTCTCGGAGCTTTTGGCTCGTGATGGCACTCGACCGGAACGCGCCGAAGGAACTCCGATGTCTGGTTGGATGCTGCTCGACTATGGCGCCACGATCGTCCACATTTTTGACGTGGATCAACGCGCGTTCTATCGACTCGAAGAGCTTTGGTCCGAGGCGCCGACGCTCCTCGCGATGCAGTAACACCCCGCTGGCGCACGTCCTCGGCCGCCTGCATCGCGGCCCAAGTCTGCCCACGCGAGGCGAGTGGTGAGTATGATGCAGAACGAAGAATCTCACGCCGAAGCACCCCGAACCACGAACGGGGTCTTGGTTCCGTTTTTGCTCGGAACCGCGGTCGGTGGGGTCGCGGGCGCCATTGCCGGCGCACTTCTCTGTCACCAGACAGCGGCTTTGGCAACCGCGGTCCTGGACCTGATTGACCGCCGGTTGAATGAAGAGGAACGCGAGCGTTTGCGCTTCGACCTCATGCTTCAGTAGAACGTCGCGCCGGCGCCTCCTGGCGATCTCGCACGGCAATCGCGGCGATCGTCACCAACAACACGACGGCCACCGCAATCAACGCGACGAACTTGGATGTCCGGTCGGGCAAGAGCAACGCGCCGATACCGAACGCGGCCGACACCCCTGCCACGAAAAGCACAACCTGCGCTTGTGACCAACCCGCATCGAGGAGCCGGTGGTGCAAATGCCCGCGGTCTGCATGTGCCGGTGAGCGACCGTGTGCAACGCGGTAGGCGATGACCCACGCCACGTCGAGTATCGGTAGGCCCAGCGCGAGAAGCGCCGTGGCAATCTTCGCGCCGCCAATGATCGAAATCACTGCCAATGAGAACCCCAAAAAGTTTGCGCCTGCATCGCCCAAGATGATACGGGCCGGATGCCAGTTGAACCAAAGAAACCCCAGCGTCGCCGCGCACAGAATGAGTGGCAGCAGCGATATCGTGAACTGCGGATCGCCGCGCGGCCAGAAGTAGGTGTGAATAAAAAGCACGGCGCAACCGACGATCGTCACCGACGATGCCAGACCGTCCAAGCCGTCAACGAAGTTCAACGTGTTCATCATCCCCACGATCCAAAAGATCGTGAAGCCAAGCGCGACAACCAAGGGCAGCTCAACGACGCCCACAAATGGGGCGTTGAACTGGTCGATCACGATTCCGTAGTCTTCGCCCCGCAGTCGAGGAGCCACGACCAACAACGCTGCCGCGATTTGCCACATGAGTTTGGGCGCAGGTGCTATGCCGAGCACGTCATCGTAAACCAGGACGCCAGTGATCAAGCCGGCGCCTCCCAGCAGGACGATAAGTCGCGGAACCTCGTCCCGCAATCGATCGACGTCGAAACTAAACGTCAAGGCGAGACCGAGGGCAAAAGCGAGGAAGACGGCCACGCCGCCAAACCGGGGCACGGCCTTCGTGTGCACGCGTCGAGGACCTGGCAGATCCATAATGCCGACGTGTTCGGCGATGCGAATCGCACGTGAAACGAAGATGAGGGATGCGACGAAGGTTAGCACAAAGATCGTGAGCGCGGTAAGCGCGTGATTCACCTTAGGCCAACCCCGTCCACGCGTTGCCCGACGCGAACGCTAGCGCTCGTCGTCGTCGATGCCTGGCACCGGAAAGCGATCGGTCAATGTGCGAACCCGCTCGGCTGCCACGCCGGCGACACGCTCGTCATTTGGCTCGAGCAATACCCCGGCAATCAGACGTGCAATCTCCCGCATCTCTGGCGGGCCAAACCCGCGCGTTGTCACCGCGGGCGTTCCGATGCGAATGCCGCTGGCTTGGGTCGGCGGCCGGGTATCTCCGGGGATCGTGTTCTTGTTGACCGTGATGCCAACTGAGTCAAGCGCCTTCTCCGCCTGCTTCCCACTCATCCCGAGCGCGCCCACGTCGACAAGCATCAGATGATTGTCGGTGCCGCCGGTGATGAGCGGCAGTCCTACATCCTGCAGGTTCGCCGCCAGTTCCCGGGCGTTGTCGACGATGGCCTGGGCGTACACCTTGAAACTGGGTTGGAGCGATTCTCCAAACGCCACCGCTTTGCCGGCAATCACGTGCATCAACGGACCACCCTGGGTCCCTGGAAAGATTGCTTTGTCCACCGCCTTGGCATGTTCCGCGCTGGTCAAGATCATTCCACCGCGCGGTCCGCGAAGTGTCTTGTGCGTCGTCGTGGTCGTCACGTGCGCATGTGGGATCGGCGACGGGTACAGACCGGCAACGACGAGGCCGGCAGGATGAGCAATGTCAGCGAATAAATAGGCGCCGACCTCGTCGGCAATGGCCCGGAAGCGTTCAAAGTCCATGAATCTGCTGTAGGCACTGTAACCGGAAATGATCGCCTTCGGCCGAACCTCTTTAGCCCGAGCCAAAACGGCGTCGTAGTCGAGCAGCCCTGTTGCCGGATCGACCCCATAAAAATGGGCTTCGAATAGCCGGCCGGAAAAGTTAACGCCGAGCCCGTGCGTGAGGTGGCCCCCCTCCTGCAAACTCAGGCCAAGGATTCGATCGCCGGCGTCTAACAGTGACAAGTACGCCGCCAGGTTGGCATTCGCGCCGGAATGCGGCTGCACATTTGCATGCTCGGCGCCGAAGAGCGCTTTGGCGCGATCGATCGCCAACGTCTCGACATGGTCAACGAATTCACAGCCACCGTAATAGCGACGTCCGGGATACCCTTCAGCGTATTTGTTCGTCAGAACGGTTCCGACCGCACGCAGTACGGCCGAGCTGACGAAATTCTCCGAGGCAATAAGCTCAATGCCGTGTCTTTGCCTCTGGCGTTCCCCCTCGATTGCCGTCGCAATCTCGGCATCGACCTGACTGAGGGTTGTGGTGGCGAGCATTCCCACTCCTTGCGTCGGAGACGAATCATCGACTGTAAACGCCGGCAACTTCCAAGCAATTCTGCGAGGGATCTGCACTGCAATACGCGCTGCTAGTGTACCATGCAGGCACGATGAGCCCGGCGTATTCAGGCAGTTCGCGGTGGAGGAGCGCACATTGTGAGGGTCCTGGTCACTGGTGGAGCCGGCTACATCGGTAGCATCGCCGTCGAGCGTCTCTTCGCCGCCGGTCATGATGTCGTCGTACTCGACAACCTATGGCGCGGACACGTCGAGGCGGTACCAGCCGACGTCCATCTCATCACATGCGACTTGAGGGACGCGGCAGCAACGTCGGTCGCGATGGCAACGGCTGCGCCGGACGCCGTGCTCCACTTCGCCGCGGCAACGCTGGTCCCAGAATCGGTCGCGCAACCCGCGCTCTACTTTGGTGTCAACGTCGTGGGTACGCACAACTTGCTGGGGGCCATGGTCGAACACGGAGTTGGCCGTCTTGTCTTTTCCTCGACCGCCGCGGTCTACGGCATGCCGACGGTTCTGCCCATCACTGAAGAAGCGGCGACGGCTCCGATCAACCCATACGGCCGATCCAAGCTCATGGTGGAGCAAATGCTCGAGTGGTACGACGCGGTTTACGGGATTCGTTGTGCGTCATTGAGGTACTTTAATGTTGCCGGCGCGACCATTGCTCTCGGTGAAGACCATAATCCGGAAACGCACGTCATACCGGTCGCGCTAAAGTCCGTTCTGGAAGAGCGCAATGGGTTCCGTGTCTTCGGGACCGATTATCCGACGCCGGATGGGACCGCGATTCGCGACTACGTGCACGTGATCGACCTTGCCGATGCGCATATTCTGGCCTTGAACCGTCTTGCGGCGGATGACAGGAGTCTTGGCGCAATCAACCTCGGCACACAGGATGGCTTTTCAGTCAAGCAGATCATCGATGGCGTTGAGCGAGTCACGGGCCACCCTTTGTCCATTCAGCGCGGTCCTCGCCGGGCAGGCGACTCAGCTTCGCTTGTCGCCGAGAGCTCGCGCGCGCTCAATGTCCTTGGCTGGACTCCAACTCGTTCGACGTTGGAAGAAATGATTGGCAGCGCCTGGGATTGGTACAAGCGCAATCCCCGCGGCTATGCCAGCGCTGATCGCCGTCCGGCAGCAGGTCCAATCACGTGATTGGTGGCTGTGCCGCCGAAGGCCGTCCCGGTTTCCTGACAATCTTTCGCTCGGACCCTGCTCGAAGCCGGGCGATGTTCTCTTGATGTCGCAAGACGATAACGCCCACAATAAAGGAAACGGCAAGGGCAAACGGCCAAGGCAGCCAGCCCAAGCTGGCCGCAACGATCAGGCCAGCGGCGGCCAATAGACTGCCGACCAATGAGGCAAGCGAGACGTATCGCCAAATCGCCACGATAACGAGCATTACTGGCAGGACAAGAAGCGCCCAAGGTGCAATTGCCGTCGCGGCTCCCGCGCCGGTCGCGACGCCCTTGCCACCTTTAAGTCGGATGAACGGCGACCAGCAATGCCCGAGGACGGTACATACTCCGACGAGCGCAATTGTCCAGTCACCGGCGCCGGCAACTATTGCAACGAGGACCGGAACCAGACCCTTGAGATAGTCAAGGGCGAGGACGGCCACCGAGATGCGCCAGCCAAGTATGCGGTAGGCATTGGTTGTGCCGGTCGCGCCGCTGCCATGGTCCCGCAAATCGGTGCCGGAACGCCATCGACCGAGAATGACCCCCCAAGGAATCGCGCCCACGATGTACCCGAAGACGAGGAAGAGCGCGGACGCCATTGCGTCCACGTCAATCGCCCTCCTTACGGCCCCGGAAGCTCATGCGAATCGGGTTTCCCACAAAACCGAATGTCGCTCGCAACTCATTCTCGAGATAGCGGCGATAAGTAAAATGGAGGTGCTCTGGATCGTTACAAAAGATCACGAAAGTCGGCGGCGAGACGTCCGCCTGCGTCGCATAATAGAACTTCATCCACTTGCCAGGCCGGCTTGGCGGTGGGTGCTTGGCGACAGCGTCGCGAATCAGCCGATTGAGCCCAGCGGTTGGCACGCGCTTCTGACGCTCATCGACGACGACGAGCGCGGTTTCAAGCACCTGATGCACTCGCTGACCAAACTTTGCGGAGATAAAGACAAGCGGCGCATAGGGCATGAACTTGAGCGCTTCCCGGGCCTTGTCGCGGTATTCGTCCATCGTTTGCGAGTTCTTCTCAATCAGATCCCACTTGTTGACGACGACGACGATACCTTTCTTCTGGTCTTCCACATAGCCAGCGATGTGCAAATCCTGCGCTGTGAATCCCTCGGTGGCGTCGACGAGCAATAAGACCACGTCGGACCGATCGATGGCCCGCATCGAGCGCAGCACACTATATCGCTCGATCCCCGCTTCGACTCGGCCCCGGCGCCGGATACCGGCAGTATCAATCAGCGTGAACGGCAGGCCCGCCCAGGTAAGCTGGGTGTCGAGGGTGTCTCGCGTCGTGCCTGGAACGTCGCTCACTATTGATCGTTCCTGGCCGAGGAGCGCATTCAACAGGCGACTCTTGCCGACATTCGGCCGGCCGACGATGGCGATATTCGGCCCCTCCGTTTCAGGCTCTTCTTCGAACTCCGGGAGCGATTCGACGATACGATCCAGCAGGTCTCCCGTCCCGGAGCCATGGTACGCGGAAATCGCATAGGGCTCGCCAAGACCTAGATTATAGAACTCGACCGCATTTTCGCGGCGTTCGAGACTGTCGGCCTTGTTGACAACCAGGATGGTCGGCTTGTCAGCCAGCCGCATCAATTCGGCGACCTCATAGTCACCCGCGGTGATCCCGGCCTTGCTGTCGACCAAGAACAAGATAACGTCGGCTTCCTCGATTGCAAGTCGGGCCTGATCGCGCGTGTGCCGAGCAATCTCGGCTTGAGTCGACGCGAGGATTTCCTCTTCATCCTGCAGTCCCGCGGTGTCGATGACAGTGAAGTCGACACCACCCCAGTCCGCGCTGCCATAGACGCGATCGCGGGTCGTCCCGGGAATATCCTCGACGATGGCCTGCCGTTCACCGACCAGCCGGTTGAAGAGGGTGGACTTCCCGACATTGGGCCGCCCTACGATTGCAATGATCGGACGTGTCACGATCGTTCGGCTGCTTTCTGACTACGCGCGACACCGGCGGGCGGAGCGCCCACTCCATCGCAATCCTAGATGGCATCAAGAAGCGCCCAGCCGGTAGGGCGGGCGGCGGTTGAGTATAGCAGACGGACCGGATCGCCTCCCCTCCCTAGCCGTGTGTTCGCTAGAAGTGTCAGGCTAGCGCCGCGACGAACCGATCGATACTTTCCTTGCCATTCAGTTCGGTTGCACAGACGAGAAAGTGGTGATCGAGGGCCGCGTCCACCGTCGATAGGTCGAGTCCGCCAATGATCCCATTGGCGGCAAGCCGCGCGTTAACGCTTGCCGCGGTCTCCGGAGATTGCACCACGAATTCATGGAAGAACGGCGCCGCAAGCGCCGTCCGGTAGCCGGGCAAAGACGAAATGCAGAGTGCCAAATAGTGGGCATTTTGATAGCACCGCTCGGCGACCTCCTGAAATCCCGCCGGACCGAGGGTCGACATGTGCACGGTCGCGGCCGTAGCCATGAGCCCTTGGTTGGTGCATATATTGCTGGTCGCCTTATCTCGACGGATGTGTTGCTCACGCGTCTGCAACGTCAGAACAAATCCTCGTTTGCCCTCGGTATCGGTTGTAACGCCGGCTAGCCTCCCTGGCATCTGACGCACATATGACTGGCGCGTCGCCAGCAGTCCGACGTACGGTCCGCCGAAACTTTGCGCAACCCCAAGCGCCTGCCCCTCGCCGGCAACGACATCCGCGCCGAGGCTACCTGGAGACCGCAGAAGTCCGAGGGGCACGGGATACGCGCAGACGACCAATGCGCCACCGACCGCGTGGGCAGCATCACCGAGACCAACGACATCTTCGATACCGCCAAAGAAGTTCGGGTATTGGACGACGAGCGAGGCCAAGTCGTCATTAAGATAGGGCAACACGTCGTCGATACGCGTTACGAAACCGTCGGTCGGGATTGGAAGCTCGATCAGGTCGACTGCCAGCCCGGCGGTGTAGGTGCGTAGCACGTCGCGATAGCTCGGATGAACCGAGCCCGCAACGACAATCCGGTGTCGTTTGCGGGAAGCCGAGACAGGTATGAGTGCGCCCTCGGCCAGTGCGGTCGCCCCGTCATACATGGATGCGTTCGCGACATCCATGCCGTAGAGCGCGGCAACCATTGACTGAAATTCGTAGATGACCTGTAACGTACCCTGAGATACTTCTGGCTGGTACGGCGTATATGCCGTATAAAACTCGCCGCGCGCCAGGATCTGACCGACCGTCGCGGGAACAAAATGACAATACGAACCGGCGCCTAGGAATGTATCGCCGTCGGACGACGATCGATTCCTCGTGGCAAGAGTTTGCAGTCGCGACGCGGCTTCCATTTCCGTGAGCGCCGGCGGCAAGTTTAGTTGAGGGAATCGAACGTCGGTTGGCACCGGCGAGAAAAGTTCGTCGACCGAGTGCACGCCGATCGCGTCGAGCATTGCCCGGCGATCTTCCGCCGTGTGAGGATTGAACGTCATCGAACTCGTCGTTCCTTCGTGTGCATGCTGGCCAAACGTCGCCGACCGCTCGGTTAGTGGCCGGACGCCGTTTCCGCAAAGGTGTTATAGGCCTCAGATGCCATCAACGACTCCACCTGGGCCGGGTCGGCCAGCCGAATCTTGATCAGCCAGGCTCGATCGTACGGTGAGGAGTTGACAACCTCTGGTGAGTCGACGGCGTCGTTGTTCCGCTCGACGACCTCGCCATCCAGCGGTGCGTAGATGTCAGACGCCGCCTTGACGGACTCAACCACGCCGAAAGGCTCGGACATGTTCAACGAGTCGCCAATCTCGGGCAGTTCTAAATAGGTGATGTCCCCCAACTCGTTCTGGGCAAAGTCGGTCAAGCCAATGGTGGCGACATCACCGTCGAGCCGTACCCACTCGTGCGTCTTGGTGTAGCGAAGATCGCCCGGAGCCGCCATCGCTGTTCCTTCCCGTCTACCGCATTATCGCGGCCGCTTGTAAAACGGTGTCTTGACCTGAACCGCCCGAACCGCCTTGCCACGTACGATGACGTCCAAGGGCTTGCCAACGCCCGCGAGCTCGCGCTCGATTAACGCCAATCCGATGTTTTTCCCGAGCGTCGGTGACATTGCGCCGCTGGTGACGAATCCAACGTTCTTGCCGCCCACCTGCACGTCGAAGTGCGAACGAGGGGCGCCGGAACGCTCCACCATTTGGAATCCGACAGTGCGGCGCGGCACACCTGTTGCCTTCATCGCGGCAATCTTGTCACGACCGATAAAATCACCCTTGTCGAGTTTGACCGCCCAGCCAAGCCCAGCTTCCAGCGGACTGATATCGTCCGCCAACTCGTTGCCGTATAACGGCATTCGTGCTTCAAGACGCAACGTGTCTCGCGCGCCCAAACCAACGGGAACCAGCCCGTCGCCCTTCCCCACGGAGAGCAGCGCGTCCCATACGTCGGCTACACGCTCGATCTCGCAGTAGATTTCGAAGCCGTCCTCACCGGTGTATCCAGTGCGGGCGATCATCGCCGGAACTCCTGCGACTTCGCCGCTGACCCAGCTGAAGTCTTCAATTGCGTCGAGGTCCGCGCTTGTCCGCTGGCACACGATCGCGGTCGCCAACGGTCCTTGAATGGCAATCATTCCAGTCTCTTGGGATATGTCGTGAACGTTTGCGTCAAGGTCCGCGCGATCCTCGCCCTGTTTGGCGAGCCAGGCAACATCCTTGTCGTGATTCGCCGCGTTAATGACGACCATGTATCCGTCGCCGTCCGGCCGTCGATAGACGATGATGTCGTCGATGACGCCGCCTCGTTCGTTGGGCAGCATTGAATACTGAGCCTGCCCAGGTCGGAGAACGCTGACGTCGTTTGTGGTCACGTATTGGAGAAATGACAGTCCGTCAGGGCCGCGCACATCGACCTGCCCCATATGACCAAGGTCGAACAGGCCGGCATTGGTCCGCACCGCATGATGCTCGGCCAGAACACCCACGTATTGCACCGGCATCGACCATCCGGCGAACGACACCATGCGCGCGTCGAGCACGACGTGGCGGTCATACAGTGGCGTCCGTTTGTCGACACCAGGTGCATCGCCCGGCCCGTTGCCGCTCGTTTCTTCGGTCACCGACCCTCCCCCAACGATCCACCCCAATTGACCCGGCGGATTCTAGGCAGGCCGCCACATCGGCGTCAACCTTGCCCGTGTGGTCACGCCCATTTCGTCAGGCGTGCTCCAGCACCAGTTTGTCAATCTCGAGTTGAACAGGCACCGGATAGTGGCCGGTCAGACAGCCGGTGCAGAATCCGGAACGAGGTGAGTCGATCGCGGCCACCAATCCATCAAGCGACAGATATCCGATGCTGTCCGCACCAATGTATTCGCCGATCTCTGGCACCGTCATGCGCGCGGCAATCAATTCATCTCGTCGCGCGAGATCAACGCCGAGGTAACACGGCCACATCATTGGCGGCGCGTGAATACGCATGTGGACCTCGGCCGCGCCTGCATTCTTGAGGAGGTTGACAATCGGTCGGCTCGTCGTGCCGCGCACAATCGTGTCGTCGACTAAAACGACCCGCTTGCCTTCCAGAACTTCTGGCAGTGCATTGAATTTAAGTGAGACCCCGATCTCCCGCAGTCGCTGATCGGGCTGAATAAAGGTCCGTCCGATATACCGGTTCTTGATCAGGCCTTCGGCGTAAGGAATTCCGGATTGCCGGGCGTAACCGATTGCTGCCGGAGTCGCGGAATCGGGAAGTCCGACGACGATATCGCCGTCCGCCGGTTGCTCCCGCGCGAGCTGCTCGCCCATCCGCTGCCGCAACAGATGCAAGCGCTTGCCCTGGATCATGCTGTCGGGGCGCGCAAAATAGATGAGCTCAAAGAGACATAGCGCGGGATTACGAGTATCAGTGCTTCGATGGGAGTGCATGCCGCTGTGATCAATTTCGACGATTTCGCCCGGTGCGACCTCTCGCTCAAACGTTGCGCCGATGGTCATAAGTGCGCAACTCTCGGAGGCCACCACCCAATGCTCACCGAGGCGACCGATGCACAGTGGCCGGACGCCCAGCGGATCTCGCACCGCGAGCAACCGGTCCGGTGTCATGACGGCGAGACTGAACGCACCGATCATCCGGCTCATTGCCCGCCGAACCTTTGCGACAATTTCGTCACCGGGACTAATCGCGATCAGGCGGGTGAGGATTTCGCTGTCGGTTGTCGTCTCGAAACGCTCGCCCCGCTCTTCGAGTTCCTGGCGCAGATTGACAAAATTCGTCAAGTTTCCATTGTGCGCCACCGCGATGGGACCAACCGGGCTTTCGGAAACCATCGGTCCGGCATTTCGGATGCTGCTCCGGCCCGAGGTCGAGTAACGAGCGTGGCCAACGGCGATATGACCGGGGAGAAGCTGAAGATCGGTTTCGTTGAAGGCCTGATTGACGAGTCCAAGATGGGTCCGGATCGCGATCCGATGACCGTCCGACGTGGCAATGCCTGCACTCTCCTGCCCACGGTGCTGAAGAGCATACAGCCCAAAGAACGTGAGGCGGGCCACGTCCTCTCCGGGGGCGTAGATTCCGAAGACGCCGCATTCTTCTCGCGGCTTGTCATCCTGCATGCATTCCCCCTGCGTCTGTCATCGCCACCGCCAGTGTACCATCGGCA
>JBOGUE010000672.1:0-5581 GCA_050695955.1 Thermomicrobiales bacterium
ACAGCGACGCCGATCTCGCCGGAAATGTCTCCGCCATGACCGAAGCGTTGCGCTCCGTGCGCACCGTAGAGATCACCCACGCCGACAAAGACGTCTGCGTCGAGGGCGTGACGGTCGGTCGTGGGCACATCATCGGGCTGGTGGACGACAAGCTCGTCGCCGGAGGCAACGATGTGGCCGCCGTGACCTTCGAGGCCCTGGTTCTAGCCAATCTCGAATCGGCCGAGCTCGTGACCATCTTTTCCGGCGAGGCAGCGCGAACGAGCGAAATCGAACAGATTTGCTCGCACATCGCTCGCGAGCATGACGGAGTCGCGGTCGAGGTGTATGACGGCGGACAACCGCATTACCTCTACGTCATCGCTGTCGAGTGACCGGGAGGTAGGACGATCGATGGCGCGAATCGCGATCGTCACCGATAGCACCGCCGATCTATCGCCAGGTCTCTTGCGGGACCACGGCGTGACGATGGTGCCGCTCAACGTCCACTTTGGCGAGGACGTTTACCAGGATCAGTTGGAGATCACGTCGCCGCAATTCATGGAGCGGCTGCAGCAATCGACCCAACTGCCGACGACGTCGCAACCCGCTCCGGGTCTTTTCGAAGTCACATTCCGCGCTTTGGCGGCCAACCACGACGCCGTGCTGGCAGTTTTGATCTCTTCCAAGCTGAGCGGGACGATCCAGTCCGCCGGCGTGGCGCGCGACGCCGTGGCGGCGGAGATCGAGGTCGAGATTGTCGACTCGCTGAATGCCTCGATGGGTCTGGGCTTGCAGGTGTTGCGCGCCGCTCACCTCGCATCGTCCGGGCACGACGTGAGGGAGATCGCCCGGCGCCTACGCGCCGAGACGAACGCGTACCACCTCGTCTTTTTCGTCGACACCCTGGAGTATCTCCGACTAGGCGGGCGCATTGGACGTGCGGCTTCGCTGCTCGGCTCGCTCATCCAGCTCAAGCCGTTATTGCGGATCGACGAGGGGCAAATCGTCCCCTTCGAGCGCACGCGGACCAAGGCGCGGGCGGTCGCAGGACTGAAGACCTTCGTCAAGGGCTTCCCAAACATCGCCGAGTTGGCGATCCTGTACAGCACGGAGCGTGAGGAGGCTGAGCGTTTGGCCGATAGCCTCACAAGCGCATTTGCGCGAGAGCGCATACACCTCGCCTCATTCAGTCCGGTCATTGGCACACACGTCGGCCCCGGCGCAATTGGCGTCTGCGTCTTCGAGGAGGAGGCACGCTAGATGTCGCCGGCTCGCCAGACGGTCACGGTTGTCACCGACTCCACCGCCGACATCCCCGCGGCATTGGCGAGGTCGCTGGGCATCCGAGTTGTGCCGCTCTCAGTGCAGTTCGGCGAGCAGACGTTCCTCGACGGAATCGAGTTGTCGGCCGCCGAGTTTCTAGCGAAGCTAGTGACAAGCTCCGAGCTGCCGAAGACGTCGCAGCCGCCGACAACCGCATTCGAGTCGATTTTCCGCGAGGAAGTCGACGCCGGTCGCCAGGTTGTCTGCCTGACGATCGCCTCGCGGCTCTCCGGGACCTTTAATTCCGCGCGTCTCGCAGCCGAGGCGGTTGCGCCCGATCGCATTCACGTCGTCGACTCGGGCACGGTCACGATGCACCTTGGCTGGGGAGCCGTCGTTGCCGCCACGGAAGGAGCAGGCGCGGATGCCGATCAGGTGATCGCAGCCGCGCGCGGTGCGATCGCCCGCGGCCATCTCTACGCACTGCTGGAGACGCTCGAATACGTCTATCGGGGCGGGCGAATCGGTAAGGCTGCCCAGGTCTTCGGCTCGGTGCTCGCCATCAAGCCGATCTTGACCGTCCGCGATGGCGAAGTAACGCCGCTCGAACGTGTCCGCACCTGGCGGAAGGCGCTGGACCGCATGGCGGAGCTTGCGCGTGGCCACGCGCCACTCGACTCATTGGCGATCCTTCACGCCGGTAACCCGACCGACGCCGCGGCATTGGCGGACCGGCTGAGCGACCTCGTGCCGCCGGAACGGTTGGTGACGGCCGAAGCGGGGCCGGTCATCTCGACGTACGCTGGCCCGGGGGCGGTCGGGGTGATGCCGCTGTCTATTGCGACGCAATAGCGCCGGCGACGCATGGGGTACACTCGACGTGCTTCGCCAGCCGACCACCGCGGCTGGATCGTCGATCGGATTATTTCCCCGCCGGAGCGCCACGGCACCGTGATAACCGCCGCACCAACCGACGAAATGCTCGAGATGGCGATCGAGTCATTGCGCCGCGAATGGCGTGCAGGATGCACCGGCCAGATGGCGTGGACCATGGCCGCCGCCAAGGTGAAGCGGTTGCGCGAGCTTGCCGTCTCCCAGCAAGCCGGCGATATGATCGACGAAGTCGACCGGCGACTCACTCGCTACCGCGCCTTGCCGGTGCCGGAGCGCAAGCAAGAATTGACCGAGCTGGCGGCCGCGCTCAACGCCCTACGGCCGCATTTGCGCCCGGCACAGAGCGCCGGGCCGCCGGTCGGCAAGCTGCAATCGGCCATCGCGCCCGGACGGCGGCGGGAGCGATCTCTCTCGGTCGATGAGCAGGATAAGCCGCCAACCGTCAAGCCCTTGTCGCCAACAGCTCCCATCACCGACCTGCCGCGAGTTGGCTACTCGCTTGCCGAGAAGCTGTCCAATCTGCACCTGCGAACGGTCGAGGACGTGCTGCGCTTCACTCCGCGCCGGCACATCGACTACTCACGGACTGTCAAGATCGGCTCCGTCCTCGCCTTCGGACCGCAAGACGAGGTGACGATCCGAGGTGAGATCACCGACCTTCAGGAAATCCGTGGCGCCGGCAGGCCGCGCGTGCAACTCCGCCTTGCCGATGAGACCGGTTGGATGCGTATCACGTTCTTCAATACCTACATCTCGAAGCAAATCCGCGTCGGCGACGAGATCGCGGTCAGCGGCCCGATCGACGTCGGCTACGGCGCCCCTTCGTTGACCGAGCCAGAGTGGGAACGGCTCGGCGGTCCTGCCCTCTCCACGGGTCGCCTGACGCCGGTCTACTCGCTGACGAAGGGCGTCCACCAAAAGACGCTGCGCAACCTCACTCGCGCGGCGCTCGACGCGACGAAGGGTACGGTGGAGGAGTACCTGCCGGACTCCATCCTCAAATCGCGCGTCCTCATGCCGCTCGCCGCGGCCTACGAAAACCTGCACTATCCGGCAGGGCAGCTCCAGCTCAGCCATGCCGAGACGCGGCTGTCGTTCGATAACCTCCTGCTTCTGCAACTAGGACTGATCCGGCGAAAACGCGAGCGCAAAGCGCACGGCGGCATCCCGCTCGTTGTTGACCGAGATCTCCTCACGACCTTTTACAGCGGCTTGCCGTTCAGCCTAACAGCGGCTCAGCATCGCGCGCTCGACGAGATTCTCCTCGACCTCACTCGTCCCCAGCCGATGACGCGCCTTCTCCAAGGGGACGTCGGCAGCGGCAAGACCGTGGTCGCCGCCGCGGCCGTGTTGACGACCGTGGCTAACGGCTATCAGGCAGGCGTCATGGCGCCGACGGAGATCCTCGCCGAACAGCATTTCCACAATCTTCGCGGGCTTTACGCGCACCTTGAAACGGAGTCACGGCCGACCGTGGCGATGCTGACCGGAGCGACACCCGTTCGCGAGCGCCGCCGCGTGCTGGCTGGCATCGCGGAGGCAGGGATCGACGTGCTCGTCGGCACGCACGCGCTGATTCAGGAGGGCGTCAATCTGAACCGGCTCGGCCTGTCCGTGGTTGACGAACAACATCGCTTCGGCGTGCGCCAGCGATCCGAACTATCCGGCAAAGCAAACGGGGAGCGACCGCACGTTCTCTCAATGAGCGCGACGCCGATCCCGCGCACCCTCAACATGGTGCTGAACGGGGATCTGGACGTCTCGATCATCGACGAGTTGCCGCCCGGCCGCATCCCGGTCGAGACACGCCGTTACTTTGGCGACGAGCGGGAAGCGGCGTACCAATTGGTGCGCGAGCAAGTGGCCAAGGGGCAACAGGTCTTCGTCATCTGCCCACTGGTGGAAGAGTCGGAAGCGATCGAGGCCAAAGCCGCGGTCGCGGAGGCCGAACGACTCAAGCGGGACGTGTTTCCCGAACTCGGCATCCTCACGCTGCACGGCCGGATGAGCGGCAAGAACAAGGACGCGATCATGACCGCCTTTCGCGACCGCGAGGCGGATATTCTCGTCTCGACCTCGGTGATCGAGGTCGGCATCGACGTGCCGAACGCGACAGTGATGCTGATCGAGGGCGCGGATCGCTTCGGGCTGGCCCAACTCCATCAGTTCCGAGGGAGGGTCGGGCGCGGCGGCAGCCAATCCTATTGCCTCCTTCTCGCGGACGAATCGACGCCGGCCGGCGAGGAACGCCTTTCAATGATGGAAGAGACGACCGACGGCTTCTTGCTCGCCCAGAAAGACCTCGAGTTGCGGGGGCCGGGCGACTTCATCGGCACCCGCCAAAGCGGCCTGCCCGAATTGTCGTGGATCGACCATTCATTCGATACCCGCTTGCTCGACCAGGCCCGGCAGACGGCAGAGAACCTCCTCGAAACCGACCCCGATCTCCTTCACCCCGATCACACGGCTCTTCGCGCCCGCCTTCAACTCTTTTGGGCCGCCGCGTCGCCGGATATCCCGCTGTAATGCGCGTTATTGCGGGGGATGCCAAAGGGCGTAGGTTGAAGGGTCCGGCGGGAACATTCACGCGGCCGATGACCGATAAGGTCAAGGAGGCGCTCTTTTCGACGCTGTGGTCGTTGGGCGTTGAACCTGACCGGGTATTGGATTTGTACGCGGGAACCGGGGCATTGGGTATCGAGGCGCTTTCTCGCGGGGCAAGCTGGGCGGAGTTCGTGGAGCAAAACGGCGGCGCCTGCGCCGTCGTTCGCGATAACCTTGCCCACACGCGGT
The DNA here is from genome assembly GCA_050695955.1 of Thermomicrobiales bacterium. GTDB lineage: Bacteria > Chloroflexota > Chloroflexia > Thermomicrobiales > UBA6265 > JBOGUF01. Next base: position 4,933 of record JBOGUE010000672.1, read on the forward strand.
ACGGTGAGTTCAGCCAGGTCCATCACGTATCAGTCGCGACCTTCATCGCGCGGGCACGGACGAGCGAGGAGCCGTTCGACCTGGTCATCCTCGATCCGCCATACGCCGATCCGGACATCGCGCAGACGGTCGCGGAGATCGGTCGTTCGCCCCTGGTACAATCCGGCTCGGTTGTGGTGGTGGGACATTGGCCACGCCTGGTGCTACCCGAACAGATCGGTGCATTCGTGTTGCTGCGATCCCGTTGCCACGGCGACAGTTGTTTCTCGATCTACGAGGTGGAAGGGTCGGACACCGCGTGATAGTTTCGGCGATCTACCCTGGCAGCTTCGATCCGATCACCTACGGGCACATCGACGTCGCGTACCGAGCGGCGCAGATCTTCGACCGCGTCATCGTGGCGCTCTATCGCGGTTCGGAAAAACCAAACGCTCTCTTTACGATCGAGGAGCGAATTGCGATGGCACGGGAGGCGCTGGCCGACGTTCCCAACATCGTCGTTGACAGCTTTTCCGGTCTCACCGTAGAGTACGCCCGCGCCATGGGGGCGAAAACGATCGTGCGCGGACTACGAGCTATCTCGGATTTCGAGTACGAGTTTAAACTTGCCCACATGAACGATCACCTGGCGCCGGAGATTGAGGTCGTT
>JBOGUE010000673.1:0-8445 GCA_050695955.1 Thermomicrobiales bacterium
GTGCGGGAGCTGGAGAGCGCCGGCGCGGCGGGGCTCTTCATCGAGGACCAGGACTGGCCGCCCCGCGGCGGCCATGTGGCCGGCCGCGGGCTGATCAGCACCGAGGAGATGGCCGGCAAGGTGCGGGCCGCGGTCGATGCGCGCCGCGACCCGGACTTCATCATCGGCGCCCGCACCGACGCGCGTGGCGTCCTCGGACCTGACGACGCCATCGCGCGCGCGAACGCCTTTGCCGACGCCGGGGCGGACCTCGCCTTCATCGAAGGTCCGCTTTCCCTCGAGGAGATGGCTCGATTCTCGCGGGAGGTGCACTCGCGCTACAAAATGGTCAACATGGGCGGCGCGTCATTTCACCGCACCACCCCCCGCCCGCCGCTCTCCGAGGTCCAGGCCATGGGTTACAGCGTTGCCTACTTCGCCGGCAACGTCGCTCGCTCGGCCGCGAAAGGCGTCTGGGACTACCTCTCCGACTTGCATGAGCGCGGCTCCGATGCCGACCTCGCCTTCATCGAAAGCGTCAAGGGCTATCCATTCGAAGACTGGTACAGCTACACGGGGTACGACCGGATGCGCCTCTATGAAGAGCGGTACCTGCCGGCGGCGATGGTGGCGGGCCGGTACGCCCAAGCCCAACCCGGTTACTACGTCCCTTCGGCGAACGGCGGAGACGGTCGCTTGCCATGATCGATTGGGGAACGCTTCGACTAGGAGGAGATTGGTGACGCTTGCCGTGGTCGGTGCAGGAGCGATGGGGGGTCTCTGGGCAGCTTGCCTGGCGGCGAAACATGAGGTGGTCATCGTCGATGTCGCGGCAGAGGTAGTTGCCGCGATCGGAGCGTCCGGCATCTCAATTCAGGCCGCGGACGGCAGCCAGCAGGTCGCACGGGTGCGGGCAACCAGCGATCCGGGCGCGGTCGGACCGGTGGATGTGCTGTTCATCTTCGTGAAGGCACACCACACCGCGGCGGCGGCCGAGCAGATCCAGCCGCTTGTTGGCCCGAACACCATTGTGGCGACCCTGCAAAATGGATTGGGGAATGCGGAGGTCCTGGCCGGCGTGTTCCCCGATGATCAGATCGTCGTCGGGGTCACGTATCACAGTGCCCGCGTTCTCGAGCCAGGAAAGGTTGCACACACCGCACATGGCCCCACGTTTGTCGGTCCACACGTAAACGGCGCCGCGCTCGATCACGCTGAGACGGTCGCGCGTCTGCTCGGGACCGCGGGCCTTGACGTGCGGGCAACGCCGAACGTGAAGATGGAGATCTGGAAGAAGCTCGTGCTCAACTCGGCGGCGTTGCCCGTCACCGCCCTGGCTCGCGTGACGGCCAGCGCGTGCAATGAGTCGCCGCAACTGCGCGCGCTCGTGGATGCGGTGGCGACGGAGTCGGTAACGGTCGCGCGGGCACTAGGGTATGACATCGACCTCCAAGAACGACTCGACCGCATCCACACGGCGCAGGCGAATTCCCGCGGGGGCAAGGGGTCGATGCTGCAGGACGTGGAGGCGGGCCGCAAGACCGAGATTGAGGTAATCAATGGAGCTGTTGTCCACGCGGCAGATCAGGTTGGTGTGGACGTGCCGCTGAATCGAGCGATGATGGCGCTCATTCGTGGGGTGGAATCAGGGGCCGGCTCATGACGACGAGGATCAAGTTCCTGGGAGTGGCAGCGTACGAGGTCGTTGGGCCGGAACATCGGATCCTCATGGATCCCTTCCTCTCCGGGAACCCGGCCGCCCCAATAGGGCCGGACGACATCGAGACGCCAGACGTGATTCTCGTATCGCATGCCGCCTGGGATCACCTGGGCGACACGGCCACGATCGCGCTGCGCACCGGGGCGCCAGTGGTGTGTGGGGCCGACGTCGGGGCAGTGCTCAGGGAAGCCGGCATACCGGCAGGACAGATCCGCCCCACGATCTGGGGAATCTGTGTGGAGGTGGGAGGTGTGGTGGTCAGGGCCGTCGAGAGCCACCACTGGTCCTCGGCAACGTTGAAAAGCGGCGAAACCGTGTCGGGAATGCCACTCGGGTTCATCGTTGAAACGACGCCCGGCATCCGCGTCTACCACTGCGGGGATAGCGCGATTTTCGGCGACATGCGACTGCTCGGGGAATTGTACAAGCCCACGGTGGGCCTGCTCGGCTGCACGCAACCGAAGGCGATTCTCTCGCGCGCGCCCTGGGCAGGGCGAGTGCTCACCGGCGAGATGTCTCCGCGCGAGGCGGCGCTCGCTGCCGAAATGCTCGGCGTTCAATTGGCCATCGCCTCTCACTACACGGAACCAGATGACGAGGATGTGGTCGAGTTCTGCCATTTAGTCCGTTCACTGGACACAACGGGCCGGCGAGAGGCGATTGCGCTGGCGCCAGGTGAAACGCTCGTGATCGACGGAGCGTCGTGGAGAAAGGAGCAGGTATGAGATTGGTTCGTTTCGAGCACGCCGGCCGGGTCGGCGTGGGTGTGAAGGTAGCGGGTGGCGTCGTGCCAACCTCATACGCCGACATGATCGCTCTGATCAGCGGCGAGGAGCAATTGCGTGAGATTGCGAAGGCCGCCGACAGTGGCGCTGAGGTGCTGAAGGATGTCAGGGTGCTGGCGCCGATTCCGCACCCCGGCAAGATGCTCTTTGCGGGCATAAACTACTCCAGCCATGCCGACGAGAATCCGCGGGGCGTGCTTCCACAGGAGCCAACGTTCTTCTCCAAACTGCCATCCGCCGTCATTGGGCCGGGTGATGCCATCGTGCTGCCAGGGCCGGAGCACCAGGTGGACTATGAGGTGGAGTTGGCGGTGGTCATCGGCAAAACCGCCTACCGGGTCAAGGCGGACGACGCGCTCGCCTACGTATTCGGCTACACCGTGGTCAACGATGTCTCCTCGCGATACATTCAATTCAAAGACAATCAGATCACGCTCGGCAAAGGCTTCAACACGTTCTGCCCAATGGGACCGGAAATCGTCCTCAAAGACGAGATCCCCGACCTGACCAAGCTTACCGTCATGACGCACGTGAACGGGCAACGACGCCAATATTCGGGGACCGATCGAATGCTGTTCTCGCCGCAACTCCTGGTTGAGGCGTTTTCCAAGCACGTGACGCTTTACCCCGGTGATCTCATCGCGACGGGAACGCCCGCGGGGGTGGGGCGCTGGCAGAACCCCCAAGTATTCTTGCGCGACGGTGATGTCGTGGAGGTCGGCGTCGACGCTATCGGAACGCTCTCCAATCCTGTCGTCAACGGCTGGTGATCACCCTATGGCAGTCCATTTGACGGCTGAAGAAGAGGCGATGCTCGCCGGCCATCAAGGAGAGGCAGTGCGCCGCGCGCTTCAGTCGCAAGTGGCGGTCGCCAACTTCTTCGGAGCAGATCGCTTCATACCGGTCATGTCCGTCCACTTGATGGCCGAGATCGAGTCGATGGGTGAGGCTGGCTTGCGTTGGGTGGGTGAGCTCGCGGCGCTCGGGCAGGCGGTGTGTGTCCCCACCACATGCAACCCGCGTAGTGTTGACTTCCAACGCTGGGAAGCAATCGGCCAGTCGCGGCGCCAGGTTGAATTGGAGGAGCGGCTCTCGCATGCCCTGGAGCGCCTCGGCGTGATGGTGGTCAATTCCTGCATCAATTACCAGACCTTCAATCCGCCACGCTTCGGCGAACACCTAGCCTGGGGGGATACCGGCGCGGTCATCTTCGCCAACGCGGTTGCTGGGGCTCGGACGAACTTCGAGGGCGGGCCGGCAGCACTCGCGGCGGGGCTGACCGGCCGCGCGCCGTACTACGGTTACCACCTCCCAGAGCCGCGGCTCGGCACCGCCCTGGTGGAGGTGCGCGACCAGCCGCGGACCACGAGTGATTGGGGAGCGCTCGGGTGCTACGTCGGCCGAAGCGCGAACGACTACTGGCAGGTGCCGGTCTTGACCGGACTGGAGACGCCTCCAACAGTCGATCAGCTCAAGCATCTCGGCGCGTGTCTGGCGTCGTATGGCTCACTGGCAATGTTCCACCTCGTTGGCATCACCCCGGAGGCGCGCACCGTGGAGGAGGCCTTCGGCGGGCGGGCGCCGCAACGGCGTCTGGAAGTCGCTCCCGGCGCGCTGCGGGACACCTATGCCTCGTTCCGCGCGGAGAAGCCGGAGGTTGATTTGGTCGTGTTCAGCGCTCCACAGCTCTCCGTGCTGGAGTTGCGCGAGGTGGCCGCGCGGCTTCGGGGCAAGCAGATCCACCCGCGGACGCGCTTGCTGGTCACCACAAACGCCGCTAACTGTGCCGTCGCCGACCAACTTGGGTACATACGGATGATCGAGGCTGCCGGCGGTCTGGTGCTCTCCGGCAGTTGCTTTTATCTGATGACGCCGAATGAACTCGCCGGGCACTTCGGCTACCACACGATCGTGACCGACTCGGCGAAACTCGCGAACATCATAGCCGGCTATGGGTACAACCCAATCTTTCGCCCGACCGACGTCTGCATCGAGGCCGCGATAACCGGGAGCGTAGCCTCATGAGCGACCGCATCATCCTACATGGCCACCCAGGTGTCGGCCCAACCGTGGCCGGGGAAGCGCTCGTGTCCCGCCAGGGGTTCTCCGCGCGGTACGACCTAAACCGGCAGACCGGTGAGTTTTCGCGCAAGGCTCATGACCTGTATGGACAGAGCGTCGTGGGCAAGATCCTTGTGCATACGACGGCGAAAGGTGGGGTTGCCACGGCCTGGGCCCTGCTCGACATGAAGGCGCGCGGCGTCGCCCCGCTGGGGCTCATCTTTCAGCGGACCAATCCGATCATGGTCCAAGGCGCTGTCTTGGCAGATTTGGCGCTCCTCGATGACCTGGCGCCGGACCCGTTCACCGTCATCGAGACGGGTGACTTCGTGCGTCTCGATCCCGCTCGGGGGATCGCGGTCGTGACGAAACGGGCACGGTGCGGCGTGTGAAATGAATTACGGGCAACCGTCGTCGGCCATGATCGGGTGTCCGGTCCGACTGAGCGACGGGGAAGGGTCGTAGGATGGGGACACGGTTCCTCGGGATCTTCGTCCATCCCGCCCACGTGCAGTCCGAGGGACTTCAGCCCGTCTTCGACAACCTCGAAGCGGCCGGCGCCACTGCCGTTGCCTTCGTGCCGCGGGTGGCTCGCCCGGCGCTGGACGGGACCGGCGTCCGCTTCCCCGACCTGCATGTGGACGGCTACAAGCGGGTGCTCGCGCGGCCGGTCTGGGGTCGGCGAGAGATCAACCTGGAGATGTTTCGGGCGCACGAGCCCGATCTGAGTCTGTACCAGGGCTGCTCGTATCAGCCGACGACCAAGCCCGTTCCCGCCGAAGTGAACAATGGGCTCCCCCGCGCGATGGTCGAGGAGGCCAAGCGGCGCGGCATGGAGGCTCACCTCCAGCTTCATCCCTTCGTCCTGCCCCGCCTCAAGTCTCAGGATCAACCGGTTTACGTCGATGGCACGCGTCCAACCGGGCCGCTCGTTGCCGACGTTGCGTGCCCGAACAATCCCGACGCCAGAGCGTATGCGCGGGCACTCGTTCAGGACACGATTCAACACTACGGCGATATCGATGGGCTCTTCCTGGACTGGGCAGAGTTTCCGGCGTACCGCCTCGAAGACCACTTCGCCTGCTTCTGCCCGCACTGTGAGCAGCGCGCGCGTGACGCCGGCTTTGACTGGGACCGCATCAAGCTCGATGTTGCCGCCCTATGGCGGCGGCTCCACCGGCTGACGCCGGCGGAGTTGGAAACGACGCGACGGATCGTGCGGAATCCTTCAGCGTTGGTCGAGCTGCTGATGAGCCATCCCGGATGGGTGTCATTTCTCCGGTTCAAGGCGCAAACGGTCGTCGGTTTCTATCGGCAAATCAGGCGCCTGCTCGACGAACTGGGGCTGCATGCGGTGCACCTGTCGGCGCGCGGCTGGCCACCACCATGGAACAGATCGAGCGGGATGGACTATCGGCTCTTGGCCGATGTGTGCGACGCGGTGACGCCGAAGCTGTTCACCTTCGACTACAGCGCGCTGCCGCGCTGGTATGGCGAAACGCTGCTGGCCTGGAACCCAGGGCTCTCCGAATCCGGCGTGTTGGACGCGCTCGTGGCGTGGATGCAGCTCGACGATGACATCGTCCACCGCACGTTCGCCCATTATCAGGCGCCTTCGCCAACGGCGCCGCATCCTGCCAGGCTTGAGGTGTATCGGCCGCGGCTGGACGAGGTGGCGACGCAGGTCGGCAATCGTGCTCGTCTCTATCCATTCGCGCACGCCTCCTTGCCGGAGTCACAGTGGGAGCAGATGCTCACGCTGATTGGGGACAGCCCGGCGGACGGCATGTGGGTGCAGATGTATGGCTATCTGGACGACCGAAAGCTGGCCGCGTTAGGCGCGAGTCGGTTCAGTTCCGGTGATAGCTGATGCGTGGGTCGAGCAGGGGATAGATGAGGTCGAGGATGAGCGTCGCCAGCGTGACCCCCAACACAATCGTGAAGATGATCCCCTGGATGAGAAAGAAGTCGAAGCGGCGGACGGCGAAGAAGAGGACCGATCCGATGCCGGGGTAGGAGAAGATCACCTCGACGAGCAGGGCGCCGGAGAGGATCTGCGCCAGCGAGAGTCCTAACGCCGTCGTCTGCGGCAACATGGCGTTGCGCAGGGCATAGGTGAAGAAGAGCGTCCTGCTCTTCAGGCCGGCGGCTTCGGCGAAGGTCATGTAGTCCTCGCCCTCGACCGTGACCATCATGCCACGCATGCCGAGCGCCCAGAACCCCATCGACGCCAGCAGGATCGCGCAGGCCGGCAGGACCGAGTGCTTGAAGACGTCCCAGGCGAAGCTCAGGCTGTACTCCGGGAAACTACCTGGCTCATACCCGCCAAAGAGAGGGAACCAGGGCAGGCGAAAGGCGAAGAGGTAGAGGAGCAACAATCCCACCAAAAAATAGGGGATGGCCGAGAAGGTGAGCATTGGCGGAAAGAGCACGCGCACAAAGCGCGGCGCGCGCGGCCAGGCGAGCAGCGCGCCCAGCAGGGTGCCGAGGGCAAAGGCGAAGATCGTCGTCGTCAGGAGCAGCCCGACGGTCCAGGGCAAGGCATCGGTCACCATGCTGACGACGGTGCGCGGATAGTTGACGATCGAGTAGCCGAAGTCGAGGCGGGCGACGTCGCCGAGGTAGGAGATGTACTGCTCCCAGAGCGGCCGGTCGAGACCGAACTTGCGATTGTACTCGTCGACCATCTCCTCCAGACCGGCCTGGACGTAGCCGCCGGCGGCAGCTTGTTCCAGCAGCCGCGCCCGGATCGGGTCATCCCCCGAGAGCCGGGGCAGGAAGAAGTTCAGCGTCGCCGCCACCCAGATCACGACGAAGAAGAGCAGCAACCGCCGCACGACGTATTCGACGCTCACTCGTGTGCCCCTTGGGAGTGCCGAGTGCCCAGTGCCGAGTGCCCAGTCGTTCGGAGAGCTCCGCTCCTCATGCAATCGATCCTCGGACGTGAGCACGATCTCAGGCTGAACAACTGGTCACTGGGCACTCGGCACTGGGCACTTCGTCTACTGCGCCGCCTTCAGCTCATTCAGGATGAGCTGGAAGGTGAGGTGCCAGAAGGCGCCGTTGACGTACGCGTTTTCGGCCGTCGGCCAGCCGCTCCAGTACGTGGTGTTCATCGGGATGCGGTGGTACCACTCCTGGATTGGGAGGTCGGGCAGGGCCGGCAGCCAGAGCGCCATGGCCCGTTGGAATTGCTCGATCAAGACGTCCTGTTGGTCTGGCGGCGTGATGTACATCTCGTCGACGATGGCGTCGTACTCGGGGTTGTTCCACTTGGTGAAGTTCACCTGGTGCGCCCCCGGCACCGCCTCGGTCTGCGACTGGAAGAGGCGCAGGGTGAAGTAGGGATCGGCGCTGACGCTGCCGCCGTGGCCGAAGAGGGCCGCGTCGTAGTCGCCCTCCGGGTCGGTGAAGGTGTTGGTGAAGTCGGGCGGCATAGCGAAGGAGGCGTTGACGCCGGCCTGCCGCAACTGCTCCGCGATCACCGGGCCGATGTCGGCCATCACCTGGAAGCTCTCGATCGGCAGGTCGAGGGTCGCGCCGTCCTTCTCCCAGATGCCGTCGCCGTTCTTCGCCCAGCCCTTGCCTTCAAGCAGGCCATCGCCCTTCGCCGTGTCGTAGTCGAGGGTCGGGTACTGCTCCAATAGGTCGGAGACCGAGTCGACGAACGGTTGCAGGCCGGGGTAGGAGGGCAGCGGCAGCGGCCAGATCGAGCCGGCGCCGGCGTAGGCGACGTCGATGATCTGCTGCCGGTTGATGTAGGAGCTGATCGCCCAGCGGACATCCGGGTCGTCGAACGGCGGCTTGGCGTAGTTGATGTAGAGCGAGGTCGGCCACCAGTCGACGTAGCCGTACGGCGGCTCGGCGCCGGTGTGGGTGATGACGGCCGGGTTTTGGGCC
>JBOGUE010000674.1:0-10634 GCA_050695955.1 Thermomicrobiales bacterium
CTTCATGCCCGTTGGCCAACAGATCGCGGATCGTGAACTGCCCTACGCGGCCGCTCCCGCCCGTGACTAAAACCCGCATCTGACTCATCCCCCCCATCCCCATACAGAAAGCACGATGCCTCGTGATTGTGCCCTATTTGGATGAGCGGCGGCACACGCCGCCGACACTGGGGCATCACGGACGGACAGCGGTCGGCGAACGCGCATCCCGTTGTCGGTCCGATCCGCGCTTCCACCTCGGGCGGCAGCTCAATCCGGGTCTCCCAGCCAATGGCCGGATCGGGAGTCGGCACCGAATCGACGAGGAGCCGCGTGTAGGGGTGGCGCGGTGCTTCAATCACGCGGGCAACGTCGCCGCGCTCCGCCACCCTGCCCCGGTAGAGGATGTAGATGTCGTCGCTGATCTGATAGGCCGTCGAGAGGTCGTGCGTGATGTAGAGAAAGGAGATGCCGAAGTCGTGCTTCAAGCGCAGCATGTGCTCTAGGATGAGCGCGCGCAACGAGGCGTCGATCATCGAGACTGGCTCGTCGGCGACGATCAATCGCGGCTTCGGCAAGAGCGCCCGCGCAAACATGATCCGCTGCCGTTGCCCGCCGCTGAGCTGATGCGGAAACTTGCCGAGCACGTCGTCCGGCTCCAGTCCAAGCGTGGCAAGCGCCTCGCGCATCAGCCGATCCGCCGCCTGCCGATCCGGCGCCAGCCTGAACTTCTTGACGACAGTCTTCAGCACGCGATCGACCCGGTAAACGGGGTTATAGACCTCGAACGGGTCTTGAAAGATCGCCTGCACCTCTTGCCGAAAGGCAGATTCCTGCCGCTTCGACATCCGCGACACGTCCTGGCCCCGGTACAGCAATTGCCCCGCCGTCGGCGCAATCAAGCCAAGCGCCAGCAACGCCAGCGTCGTCTTGCCGCTTCCGCTCTCGCCGGCAATCGTCGTGATCGTCGGACGATCGGCGGCGATCTGCAGCGAGAAATCTTCCAGCGCCACAAACTGATCGCTCGCCCGCCTCCCGGCGCCAAAGGCCTTGGTCAGCCCACGGGCCGCCAGCAACGGCGTGTTCGCGCTTGACTCCGGCTGTACCATCGAAAGAGGGTCCCCTCACGCTGATTCCTCTGGGGTTAGAAACCCCGGTCGCAACCGACAAAACCCCTCCGGGGTTGAACTCGGACCGCGATTGCCGCGAACCTGCCCGCTTGCACCCTTCCCCTAATGCCTAACGCCTAACGCCTAACGCCTCAATACAAATGACACGCCACCACCTGTCCCGGCGCCAGCTCCCGTGCCTTCGGCGTCACCTCCCGGCAGACAGCCATCGCGTGCGGGCAACGCGGGTGGAACGGACATCCGGTCGGTCGCCGCACGGGCGAGGGCGGCAGACCCGGAATCGCCTTGGGCATCCGCCGTTCCTTGAGCGACGGCACGGACGAGATCAACAACCGCGTGTACGGATGTTGCGGTCGCCGGAAAATCGCGTCGACGTCAGCCACCTCAACCAAGTCTCCGGCGTACATGATCCCGATCCGATGGACCAACCGCGCCTGCAATCCCATGTCGTGACCGATCATCAGCAGGGAGGCGCCGAGCCGCTCACCAACGTCTACTAACGTCTGCGCCACGATCCGTTGCATGACGACGTCGAGCGCACTGGTCGGCTCGTCGGCGATGATCAGCGACGGCTCCAACGCCATCGCCATGGCAATGCACGCGCGTTGCTTCATGCCGCCACTCAGCTCGTGCGGATACATCTTGGCGACCCGCTCCGGCAGGCCGACCGCCGTGAGCAATCGCGCGAGTCGTTCCTCCATCTCCACCGGGCTCGGCCGCCGGTCGACGTGGGCGCGAACCCCGTCGGCAATCTGATCCCCGACGCGCATCACCGGGTTGAGCGAGTTCATCGCGCCCTGCATGACCAGCGCCAGCTTCGTCCAGCGCAATGCGCGCATCCGCTCATCGTTCACGCTGAGCAGATCGACACCGTCGACAAAAACGCGCCCACCCGCGATCTCCCCTGGCGGTTTGATCAAGCGCAGGATCGCGTTCGCGGTCGTCGACTTCCCGCACCCGGACTCGCCGACCAACCCGAAGCGCTCCCCCTTCCTGATTGCAAACGTGACCCCGTTGACCGCGCGGGCCATCCCGGCGTCCGTCCGATACTGCACGTGCAGATCCTCGACCCGCAGCGCCTCGCCGTTTGACTTGGTCATGCCGTCCATCGAACTAACCCGCCCGCGTCCGCAAGCGGGGATTCGCGAAGTCGTCGAGCGCCAAGCTGACCAAAAAGAGCCCCACGAAGAGGACTATCAGCGCGACCGCGGGCGGTCCCCACCACCACCACATGTCGAGGTAGAGCGCCGAGCCGGCGAAGGCATTCTGCAGGATCATGCCGAGGTTCGGCGTGAAGAGCGGCCCTAGGCCGAGGAGTTGGATACCGACCGACGCCCCAATTCCGCCAATCACCGAGCCGACGAATCCGGCGGCGATGTACGGCAGCAGATTCGGCGCCAATTCGAGCAGGATAATCTCCAGATCACTCCGTTTGGAGAGCTTCGCCACGCGCACAAAGGCGCGTTCTCGCAGGGTGAGGGTTTGGGCGCGGACGGCCCGCGTCGGCCCGGCCCAGGCGAAGATGCCGATGATCAGTCCGGTGATCCCGATCGTCGTCGTCTGAAAATAGGCGGCGACGACGATCAAGATCAGCAGCGCGGGCACGGTCAGGGTGATGTCGGCCGCGCTGCGAATCACCGTGTCCAGCGGTCCGCGAAAGTAGCCGCTCATCAAGCCCAGCACCGTCCCGGCGCCCGTTCCCACCAGACCGGCGATCAGACCGATCTGCAATGTCGGCGGGATGCCGTAGACCATCAGCGCGAAGACGTCGCGACCGATGTTGTCAGTGCCGAAGCGATGCGCCGCCGACGGCGCCGCGCCGAGCGGACCGGCAGCCACCGTCATCTCGTCCCGGCTCACCACCATCGACCCGATCAGCGTGAAGAGTCCCAACGACAGGACCAGAAAGAGCCCCAGCGAGAGTTTCCAATTCACGATTCCGCCGCGTGCTATTCGCCAAAGGCGCGAACGTGTCCTGGCGTTCATCGCGGGGGTCGTTGCCACGCTGGCGGGGGTCGATGCCACGGTCATCTCCGCGCGTAGGTGATGCGGGGGTCGAGTTTCGGATAGAGCAAGTCGATGATGAGCACCGCGGTGGCGACCGAGAGGACGAGGATAAAGGTGATCCCCTGCATCACCGTGTAGTCCGATTGGATGATCGACTGGTAGAGCTTGTAACCGAGCCCTGGGTAGCTGAACAAGAGCTCGACCAGGACGGCGCCGGAGACGACGTGCCCGATCGAGATCGCCAGATGCGTCAATTGCGGCAGCATCGCGTTCCGCACCGCGTAGCGCAGAAAGATGGTGCGGTTCGGCAACCCCTTGGCCTCCGCCAGCGTCAGGTAATCCTCGCCGAGCACGGAGACCATCATCCCACGCATGCCGATCGCCCAGCCGCCGACGCTGGCCAGGATGATCGAGAAAGCCGGCAACATGGAGTGGTAGAGCGTATCGAGCAGATAGCCAAGATCGAAGCCGCCGGAGGAGATGCGTCCGGTCGAAGCGATGCCGCTGTGCGGAAACCAGCCCAACGTAAAGCCAAAGAGGAAGACGAGCACCATCGCCAAGAGGTAGTAGGGGATGGGCGTCACCATCATCAACAGCGGGATGAAGAGACGCGCGGCACGCGGCGTGCCCCTCCAGACGAGGAGCGCGCCGCACAGGATTCCCACGGTAAACGCAATCAGGGTGGTGATCGACAACAGACCGATCGTGTACGGCAGCCCGTCCAGAATGATGTCCCAGACCGGCGTCGGGAAGTAGGCCAGCGAATACCCGAAGTCGAACCGCACCACCGCCCCGAGATACTTCAAGTACTGCACCCAGACCGGATCGTCGAGCCCGAACCGTTCCCGGTAGGCCGCGATCAACTCCTGGCTATTCTCAACCCGCCCTCCCTGCAACTCGAGTTGGCCGATGATCGCCTGCACCGGGTCGCCCGGCGCCAGCCTGGGCAAGACGAAGTTGATCGTCGCCGTCGCCCAGACGATGAGCAGAAAGACCCCAAGCCGGCGCAGCACGTACCCACGGGTCATGCGATCAGGCGCTCACCGGCTGAATCTGGAGCAGGATTTGCAACGTCGAGGCCCACCAGTTGGCTGGGTGGATGTAGTTGTTCTCCGCGGTCGGCCAGTTCGTCCAGTATCGCGTGGTGTACGGCACGACCCGGCTCTGCTGCACCAGTGGGATGTGCGGCAGGTCGCGCAACCGCATTTCCAGCGCGGACCGGAAGAGCGGCGCGATCTCCGGATCGTCCGGCGGCGCCAACGCCATCTCATCCATCACCGCGTCGTAGTCGGGGTTGTTGTAGCCCCAGCGGTTGCCACTCCGGCGCTCGCCGATCGGCAGGATAAACCGGCTGTGGAACTGCGCCATCTCGGCGTACGGATCGGTGATGCTGCCGCAGGCGACGAAGTTCTCAATGTTGAACTGCGACAGGTTGATCCGGTCGAAGTACTGACTCACGGCCAAGGGCCGCGGCGTCAGCTCGATGCCGACCTCGCGCAGGTAGGCGACCATCAGCGTCGCGCCGGTCATTAGGTCGCTCGCCGCGGACGCGACCGGCATCTCCGCCTGCAGGCGCTGCCCGTCTTTGGCGTAGATCCCGTCACCGCCGCGCTGATACCCCTTGCTTTCGATGCGCTCCCGCGCCGTGTCCGGGTTGTACTCCAGCGTGTCGTACTGCTCAAAGAGGTCGGCGTTCTCGTCGAGGAGCGCCACCAGCGGCAGGTAGGCAGGGAAGTTATACCGGGTCAGAATGCTCGGCCCGAACCCCATCGCCTCGCCGAATTGCCCGCGGTCAACTGCCAGGCTGACCGCCCAGCGCAGATCGACGTCGTCCCACGGCGCCGTCTCCGTCTGGATGCCGATGCCCGCCGGGCAGGGATCGATCCAGCCATACGGTTCCTCGGCGAGCCAGGCGATCGCGTCTGGATTCTCCTCCTTCAAGCGCACGAAGACGCTGAAAGGAACCCGGGGCGCGCCATCCAGTTCGTTCGCCTGCAATAGTGCGGCCGTCCGATCGTCGGTGCCGCCGTCGGTGAAGATAATTCGTTCCGGCGCCGGCGGTGTACTGAAGCCGGTCGTCGCGCCCCACCAGTCGTCGCGGCGGTCGTAGACGAACTCCGACTCTGATGTCCCGACCAACCGGTACGGCCCGGTGAAGACCGGCCACCCCTGGTCGGCGTCGAAGTTGGTGAAGGTCGTCGGGTCCTGCCCCTCCCAAATGTGCTTCGGCAGGATCGAGACCGCGTTGACCAGGTGCCCGGTGAAGTTGTTGTAGATGAAGCGCGGGTACGCGCCGGTGAGGGTGACGCGCACCGTTTGGGGATCGACAACCTGCACGCTCTCGACCCATTGCTCCATCTCCGGTCCATACGTCAGGCTCGGTTGGGTGCGGAGCGTGTCGAGGGTGAAGGCGACGTCATCGGCGGTGAACGGCGCCCCATCCGACCACATCACACCCGCTCGCAGGGTTATGTCGACTTGTCTGTTTTCCGGGTTGTATTGGTAACCCTCGGCCAGCCAGGGCATGATCTCGCCGCTCTCGATGTTCAGATAGAACAGCGACTCAATCACCGCCTGGCGCAACCCCGTGTCGAGCCGCACACTCGGCACGTACGGATTGCACAACTCCGGCGTCTGCACCGGGCCGCCGGCAAACCCCAGGATCAGTGTCCGCTCGCGCGGCACGTCCGCCTGACGTTGCGGCAACGCGCGGGCACGCCGCGGCATCAGCAACCCGCCGGTCGCGCCCGTCGCCGCGCCGGCCGAGACTGCGCCCGCCCGCAAAACGTGTCGCCGCGTCAGCTTGAGAGACCCGAGGTCGTCTGCAGCGCTCCTCATTCCTCGCTCCTCGCTTCTCGTTCCTCGATATCGGCCTGCAACCGCGGCCACCAATCCTCTTGGGGCGACGCCGCCGCCGTCGCCTCCAACGCCCTGACCCACCGTTCCACGACGCCCGCGGCGTAGTCCCGCAGCTTTGCTTGACTCCCGACCTCCGGGATCAGCCAGCGCCGCCCGATCTGGGCGTGCAGCACCTCGTCGGCCCAATCGAAGTCCTGCATCGAGGTCGCAAAGTCATCGCCCGACGCAACCGCCAGATCCCACTCGTAGCCCTTGCCCGTGTTCCGCGCCATCAACGACTGCTCGATCGCCCACAAGATGGCGTGGGCCTCCATTGGCGTAAAGTCCGCGTTCAGCGTGTGGGACGCGGCCAGGTTGACCGGATACCGGTAGAACGGGATGCCCTGCCGCACAAAACCAACCTCGCCCATCATGGCGTGACGTACTTCATCCCAAAGTTGGCGGCTCATTTCCACGTAGTAGTCCCACGGCTTACCCTCGGTGCGGACGACGATCGGGGCCATCCACTCCGGCACGTCCATCTCCATGAGACGTTTGGCCATCAGCGCCATCACCCGCTCGGTCAGCGGTCGCGACTCGTCCTTGTAGTGCGCGCCGAAGGCGGCCGCGCGGTTAAACGGGTCTATGAAGCGCTCGTCCCGCCGCGGCGCGGCGTCCATCTGGTATGGCTGCCCGTCAGACCGTGACCCGGGTAACGGCCGCGCGCTCGGCGCCAATTCATCCGCGAAGACACCGGTCGATGCGCCGCGGTAGGCGTCCAGATGCGCGATCCAGGCATTGGCTCGCACCGATGCCTCCGTCGAACGGGTCAGCGCCGTCAGTGCCCGCTCGCCCCAGGCGATCATCTCCTCCTCTTCTTGCCGGATCAGGCGGAAGATGCGGCGCGTCGGGTAGTCGAGCAGCGGATTCGATGCGGCGAGGAACCGGTCAATCGAGCGGATCAACTCCGGTCTGATAACCCGATAGACCCCGGCCACCAGCTCAACCGTCTCCTCGGGGCGGATCGCCTCGTCCAGCCACCCTTCCAGGCGCGTGTCCGGTACCTTGTCCAGGCCGAGCGGAGGCTGCCGCATCTCCGCCACCCGCTTGCGCAGCATCGAGGCATGCTCCGCGTCGAGCCACAAATGCAGCCCCAACGCGCACTTCACTTCCCACTCGGGCGTTCTGGGCAGGTGCGCCGCCAGCAGCTTGGTGAGACGACCCGTGACGTAGGCGAACCGCTTGAGAAATCCGACCGTCGCCTCAACCGAAAGACCAGGCTGGGCCGCCTCGTCGTAGTCGCACAAGCCCGCCAGGGGCGGAATCTCCAGGTTGTCGATTTCGATTGACCGCGTCATCAATCCTCTCGAATGCGCCGCCCCAGCGCGGCGCCATGTCCCACCGATGCTTTCGCCCCTTGTGTGCCTTCGGCACGACGGCCACCGGTGTCGATGTACAATTTGAACGGAGCCAGGGTACCGAACGACACACCGCATGTCATCGTCAAAGCATATTGACTCTTTACAAGAAACGACTGGGAGCATTCGCCACGGCCAAACCGTCATGCTGAGGCGAAGCCGAAGCATCCCCGCGCGAAGCGCACCGCCGCCACGGCAGATGCGGCTTCGCCGGGGGATGCTTCGATGCCTCAGCATGACGACGGGGCGGTAGCGCATGGCGGCGCACCCAGGGAGGGAGACATTCCGCATGTTCCCGGCGCTGGCGCCATACATCCGGGAGGCCGACTACGCCGTCCGCCGGCCGTGGTGGCACGGTCCACGGCGGCTCACCGACTACCTGCTGATCTATGTCCAGGAGGGTGACTTCGTCTCGGTCGTCCGTGGTGTCGAACTCCGCTTTGCCGCGGGCGAGTTTTGCCTGATCCAGCCGAATGTCCTTCACACCCTTGAAGGTCGGTCGAACACGATCACGCCGTACGCCCACATGGATCTCTTCTACGACCCCGATAACGACGTCGTCTCGGCCTTCGCCCGAGAGCCAAGCGGCGATTCTGACGATGCGCGTCATAGGCAGCCGGGTCTGCTCGACCTCTTCGGCGTGGAGGTGCCGGTCCGATTTCAGCCGTCAGACCCGATCCGCTTCCGCGAGACGCTGCTCAGGATGATCGGCATCTGGCAGCAAGGGGACGTCCTGAGCCGGCTCGAAGCGCACGCCCTCGCCATGGAGCTGATATTGACCATCCTCAAGACCTATGGCACGTCGCTCCCCGGCAGGATGTCGGCGCCCGACTCGCTGAATTGGGTGACGTCCTACCTCATGTTTCACCTGTCGGATCCGATCACGGTCGCGGACATGGCGGCGCGCGCCGGCCTGTCGCCTTCCCGCTTTGCCGCCGTCTTTCGCCAGCGCTACGGCTGCCCTCCCTATCGCCATCTGCGACGGCTGCGCATCGCCCACGCCCAAAACCTGCTCGAAAGCAGCGATCTCATCCTCGAGGACGTCGCGCTGCGCAGCGGCTTCGCCAGCGCCCAGCACCTCTCGGCTGCCTTCCGCCAGGAAACCGGCGAGACCCCTGGCGATTACCGCCGCAAACGACAATGGAGAGGCTGAGGCGTCGCACCCGTGCAGCGCCCCAACCACCTGCCCCACATCGGTTAGATCCGTCTCGACGAATCGCACCGGCGGCCCATCGGCTCTCGCCGGCCGCGCCCGGTCGGCGTTGATCGCCTCGATCCCAAGCGCCACCAGATCGGCAATCGTGAACTGCCCAACCCGGCCGCTCCCGCCGGTCACCAAAACCCGTATCGTCCCTCCCAACTCCCTCGTCCCCTGGCTCCTCGCTCCTCGCTCCTCGCTCCTTGCTCCTCGTCTACCCCTTGATCGCGCCGGTGAGGACGCCGCGGGTGAAGTACTTCTGGAGGAACGGGTAGACGATCAGGATCGGGACGGTGGCAATGACGACGACCGCCATCTCGATGGTAGCCGGTGGCGGTGGCGGTTGGTTCGGGTTGAGGAGCGATGCCTGATTGAGCGCCGTCCCTTCGAGCACGATCTGCTGGAGGATAACCTGGACCGGCCACTTGCTCGGCGTATTCATGTAAAGGATGGCGTTGAAAAAGCTGTTCCAGATGCCGACCGCGTAGAAGAGCGAGATCACCGCCAGCACCGCCTTCGACAGCGGCAAGACAATGCTGAAGAGGACGCGAAAGTCGGAGGCGCCGTCGATCTTGGCCGAGTCAAGCAACTCCTGCGGCAAATTCATGAAAAACTGCCGCAGGATGATCATATTGAAGGCGCCGATCAGCCCCGGCAGGATCAGCGCGGGGTACTCATCGAGCAGGCCGAGCTCCTTGATCAGCAGGAAGCTGGGGATCATGCCGGGGTAGAAGAGCATCGCGCCAAGGACGATCAGCAACGCGAAGCGGGAGCCGGGCACGCTCGGGCGAGAGAGACCATAAGCCATCGCCGTCGTTGCGATCATCTGCGCCGCGGTGCCAAGGATGGTGAGGCCGGCGCTCACCTTCAGCGCCTGAATCACGCTGCCATCGTCGAAGACGACACGATAGGCGTCGAGCGTCGGGTTGGTGGGGAACAGGATCAGCCCGCCGGTGAGGACATCCTGATAGGAAGAGAAGCTGACGGCGACGACGTGGACGAAGGGAAAGAGCATCACGATCACGATGAAGGCCAGGATCACGCCCTTGCCGATTTGCAGTAGGGGGTGCGGGTCCTCCATCCAGGGCGCCTGCTTGCGCGGCTTACGGTTGCGCCAGTAGCGCGGTTCGCTGGCGGCAAGCATTGAGCCGGCAGTCTGGGCGCTGCCCGGCCGAGTGACGGCGTCGGTGGTGGGTAGTGCCATTAAAAGATCCCTTCCTCGCCGAACTTCTTGGCGACCCAGTTCGCGGCGAAGATCAGGATCGCGGCGGCGATGCCGCGGACCATGCCGACCGCCGCGGCGAAGCCAAAATCTCCGCCCTGGATGCCGCGGAAGTAGATGAAGGTGTCGAGCACCTCAGCCGCCCCGGCGCCGACCGCGTTGCGCTGCAGGTAGTACTGCTCGAACCCGACCGAGAGCGCGAAGGCCAGGTGGAGAATGAGCAAGAGGACGATCACCGGGCGGATGCCGGGCAGGGTGACGTCGCGCAGGCGACGCCAGCCGCCGGCGCCGTCCATCACGGCGGCCTCATAGAGGCTGATGTCGATCTTGGTCAAGGCGGCAAGGAAGAGGATTGTGCCCCAGCCCGCCTCTTTCCAGATCATCTGGAGCACGACCAGCGGTTTGAAGAAGTCGGGATTGCCCATGATGTTGATGGTGTCCATGCCCTGGTTGCGCAGGGCATGGTTGAGGAAGCCGTCGCCGCCAAAGACCTGCTGCCAGAGGGAGATGACGATGACCCAGGAGAGGAAGTGAGGGAGGTAGACGATTGATTGGATCGAGCGTTTGATGCGGTCGCTGACCATGCTGTTGAGGAGCAGCGCCAAACCGAGCGGCGCGGGGAAGGCGAAGATGAGCTGGAGCGCCTCGATTTGCAGCGTGTTCCTCAGCGCGGTCGCAAAGTCCGGGTCGTCGAAGATGCGGGTGAAGTTATCCCAGCCAACCCAGGGGCTGCGGCTGA
Organism: Thermomicrobiales bacterium; assembly: GCA_050695955.1. Taxonomy (GTDB): domain Bacteria; phylum Chloroflexota; class Chloroflexia; order Thermomicrobiales; family UBA6265; genus JBOGUF01. The sequence goes on from JBOGUE010000674.1 coordinate 10,532, forward strand.
AGCCGAGGAAGGGCGAGTAGTCCTTGAAGGCGATCACGTTGCCGATGAGCGGCAAGTAAATAAAGACCAGGAAGTAGAGCACGCCCGGCAGGAAGAAGAGGTA
>JBOGUE010000675.1:0-6019 GCA_050695955.1 Thermomicrobiales bacterium
GCAACGTATCATCGGTCGAAAATGCCGGCGGCGCGCCGTCTTGAAACGACGCGATGAACTGCTCTATCGCGCATAGCCCCATCGCGCCGCCGATGCCACCGACCGCGTCCGGCTCGAACCGGTAGTGCCGCGTGGGCGCCGTTTGCCACGCGGGGTGCGTGCTCCGCACCCGCACCTCTGGACCGCAATCGTCCCAACTCACCCAGCCCAACGTGCCGCGCAGGGCGAAGTAGAGTTGATCCCCCCGATCCGTTGCGTACGCGCAATGAAGCGAGGCGATCATGCCGTTGCGATACTGCACCGCCAGCGCCACGGTGTCTTCGACGTCAATCGCCGCCCCACTCAGGGTGCCCATAATCGCGCTGACGACGTCTGCCTCGCTGCCCGTCGTCCAGCGCAACAGATCCAGCAAGTGACAGCCAAGCCAATGCATTATCCCCCCGCCGGCTGCCTCCCGCTGGAACAGCCAGTGCGTAGGGTCGCGTCTGCTCACACTCGACGTGACGATGCGCGCCTCGGCCGACGTCAGCCGACCCAGCCACCCCGCCGCCACGATCTCCTTGATCGTCAACGCGGCAGGGGAAAAGTGACGAAGGTAACCGGTCGCAAACTGCACGCCGGCCAGCGCCACCGCCTCGGCGGCCGGGCGGAACTCGTCCGCCGTCCGCGCGCACGGTTTCTCGGCGTAGACATGACACCCGGCCCGTGCCGCCAGGGTGATCGCCGCCGGCGTGTTCGCCGCCGGCAGGCAGATCAACACCGCCTCCGGCGTCTCCGCCTCCAGCAACGCGCCAATGTCGCCATAAAGTGAGAGTTCGGAATCAAGCGATTGTAATGCTTGGCGGGCAGCATCGAGATTGAGATCGAATCCCGCCACGAGATCAACCTCCGGCATCAACCGCAGCGTCTCGCGATACCCGGCCGCATGCGGCTGGGCGACACCCAACTGGGCAATCCGTACTCGCGTCATCAATCACTCCGATGATACTGGCGCAGGCGCAGGCTCGGGTTCAATCCAGCCGCATGCGCGGGTCGAGCGCGGCGCGCAACCCATCGCCCACAAAATTGATCGCCAGCACCGTGACGGCGATCAACAGCCCAGGGGGCAGCCAAAGCCACCAGTTGTTCTCGATGATGGAGACCGACCGCGCGCCAAAGAGCGTGTTGCCCCAGCTCGGTGTCGGCATCTGCACGCCGACACCGAGGAAGCTCAAGCCGGCCTCGGTCAAGATCGCACTCGCCAGCCCGAGCGTCACCGCGACCGAGATTGGGGCAATGATGTTCGGCACGAGATGGCGGGCAATGATCCGCCGGTTCGGCACACCCACCGCCCGCGCCGCGAGAATGAAATCCTGCTCCCGCAACGAGAGGAATTGCCCGCGCACAAGCCTGGCCATCTCCGGCCACCCAAACAACCCGATCACCGCCATCACGTTGAAGATCGACGGGCCAACGATGGTGACGACGGAGAGGATGATGAGAAAGGTGGGAAAACAGAGCATGATGTCCGTGAAGCGCATCAGCAGGCTGTCCACCAACCCGCCGTAGAAACCGGCGATGCTTCCCAACACCAACCCGATCGTCGCCCAGATGCCAACCGCCACCAGCCCGACCGAGAGCGAGACCCGCGCTCCGTAGATCAGCCGCGCCCAGACGTCGCGCCCCGCGCCGTCGGTGCCCAGCAGATGACCGTCTTGCGGCGGCTGGCGGATGAGGCGCAGATTGCTGGAGTAGGGATCCTGTCCCGCGACCACGGGCGCCAGAAGCGCGATCAGGACGAGCGCCACCAGCACCGTCACGCCCCACAGGGCCAGCTTGTGCCGGTACAAACCCCTCACCGCGCGCGATTGCCACCATCGTGGACGCCGCATGTGGTCCGCCCGCGACAAGGTCACGTCTGTTGCCCGCATCGGCCGCGGCAGTGAGGAAGCTGGCTGCTTTGCCATCGCGCCTACCCGTACCTGATGCGGGGATCGGCCACGGCATACGCCAGGTCAGCCAGCAAACTGCTCCCCAATACCATGATCGCCGCCACGAGATTCACACCCAGGATCACCGGGTAGTCACGTTGGGTGACGGCGGTCAAGCTCATCGTTCCGATGCCCGACCACCCAAAGATGGCCTCGATGATCACCGACCCTCCGATCAAGCTCGGCAGGCTCAACCCAATCACCGTGATCAGCGGCAGCAGGGCATTCCGAAACGCGTGCCGCGACACGACTCGCCAGGGTCGCAAGCCCTTCGCCCGCGCCACCGTCACGTAGTCCTGCCCCAGCACGTCGAGCATGCTCGACCGCGCGTAGCGCATGAACCCCGCAACCCGTTCCAATCCCAAGATGCCAGCCGGCAGCACGAGGTACTCGAACTGCACGTGGAGCGGCACGTCCGCCACACCCCGCGGTCCGGTGCCGGCCACGGGGAAGATCGGGAACTTGATCGCCAGCAGGTAGATGGCCCCCATCGCCGCGAAGAAGGAGGGCACGGAGATCCAGACGAAGCCCCAAAACGTCAGCCCGTAGTCCAGCCACGAGTAGGGGCGCAACGCGCTGATCACGCCGAGCGTCACGCCAAGGGTCACCGCGAATGCCAACGAGGTCGCCGTCAGCTTCAGCGTCGTTGGCAGCCGCCGCATGATCTCGACGCGCACCGGTTTGCGCGTCGCCAGCGAGTAGCCCAGATTGCCCTTGGCCGTCTCCTCCAACCAGCGCAGGTACCGCACGGGCGCGGGCTGGTCGAGTCCCAATTGCTCCTCCAGTGCCTCATAGTCCGCCCGTGTCGCACTGGAAACCTCGGGGTCGATCAGCGAATCGATGTAGTCGCCGGGCACCAGATTGACGAAGAGAAAGGTGATGACCGTGACGCCCAACAGAATCGGGATCGAGACGGCGATCCGCCGTAGGATGTACCGCGCCATCACCTACCCCTACGGCCCGTCTGCGAAGCCCCGTCATGCTGACCGGAGGGAAGCATCCCCCGGCGAAGCCGCGTCGTCCTAAGCGGCGATGCGCTTCGCGCGGGGATGCTTCGATTCCTCAGCATGACGGAGTGTTGCAAACATGCCCTAACCCACTAGTACCGCCAGCGGGAAGTCAACCTTTTGACTGCCCCCTGACGCGGACTCAAGGATGCCCAAGAGGATTTCCAGCGTCGTGCGCGCCTCGCGCAACGCCCGTATGCCGTCGCCGTCGATCTCGACCAGGCGGATGAGATCCGCCACGGCTGTCACCATGCCCGCTGGCATGGCGATGGTTTGCGGCAGCGGCTGCATGGACAGCCCACCGTTCGGCATCAGCGTCCACACCTCGGCAATCTGATCGCCAATCCGGATCCGTCCCCTTTCTCCCTGCACGTCGAGCTCGAATGCCGGAGCCGTTCCCTTCATGCCGCTGTAGAAGGCGCGAACGCCATTCGTGAAACGGAGGTACGCATTGGCGCCAGGGTCCAAGCCTGGATCGCGGCCACCGCCACCCCGATAGATTGGGCCGTACGCCGCGTCGGCGTCGTCAAACTCGGCGGCTACCCATGCCGGCGGCGCGTCCGCGAAGAACGAGACCATGTCGATCAGATGTGTGCCGTTGCGGAAGAGCATCGCGCGCGGTCCGCCAAGGGTCGCAACGATGCACCGGATGGCGCCGATTTCGCCTTCGGTTAGCAGCCACTTGGCCTGCCGGTAGAAGGGGTCAAACCGCCGGGTATGGTTGACCACCACTTTGACGCCGGATTGCGCCGCCGCGGCGATCATGCGATCGGCATCGGCCAGCGTCGTTGCCAGCGGCTTCTCGCAAAAGATGCCGCTCATGCCCGCGGCGCAGGCGCTCACGAAGAGATCCGCGTGTAGATGATCCGGCGTAGCGATGCTGACTAGGTCGAGGCGCTCGCGCGCGAACATCTCCGCCGCATCCGCGTACGTCGCGACGTCGCCCCACAGGGCGCGGTAGCGCGCGGTCGCCTCCGGCACGACGTCGCAGACCGCGACGACCTCGACGTCCGGCGCCGCGTCATACGCGGCCGCGTGCGAATGCGGTCGTGGTGAGCGGTATGGCAGCTTCGACGGCTCCGGCCGATTCAACCCGATGCCCGAACACCCGATGATGCCCGCGCGATAACGACGCCCCATCTGTCGTGGCACTCCTTCACTCCTGCCCAGCCGCCGGTTGCGCGGTCTGGCGTTCCTCGTTCGTTGCATGAGCGTTCGATGGCGCCGGGTCCGAACCGTAGGCCCGGAGCTCGATCACCTCGGCCCTCGGCGCGCCGTTCGTCGCCTCGATCACCAGACGCAGGCAATCGGTGGCAATCGGGTCTGCAAGCGTATGCACCCGTCGTCGCTTGCGGTTGCCGCGCTCCCGCCACACGACTCTCCACGCTCCCTCACGTGTCCGCGCTTCGAGTCGATAGTCACGCACCAGCTCCGGCATGACCGCGAACGGGACGCGGAGGTAATGCAGGTTGTTCAGATACTCGTTCGGATCGTCGTTGAACGTCAGATGCACCCGGGCGACCGAGACCGGATCGTCCCAGCTCAGTTCCAGCCATTCCTCTCGCCCCGCGGCCATCGGTGCGGAGCACCAGAGATGCGGACCGTTCCACGGCCGCACGTACCCGTTGATTACCTGCTCCGGCGCGAACGCCTTCGTCTCCGGCGCGACCCGCAAACACGGCGACATCCGCGCGAACGGCCTGGTTCGCCACTCCGAGACCGGTTGCTCCGGCTGCGCCTCCGGTGGCAGCGCCGGATCCACGATCGGCTTCGGACCACGCTCGTACGCCAACACCCCGGTCAGCGGAGCGCACGCGACGTGGATCGCCAGCGCCGGGTTCGCCCGCACGATCAGAAAGGCGGTCCGTGCTTCCTCCGGTTGCCACGCCAGCGGCAGGCGCACCCACTGCCGGGCGCCCGCCGGCATCGACACTTCAGCCGCATCCCGCCGCGCGCCTGGCACGAAGTTTTGGGGCTGGCCGGTATTGGTCAGCTCCGCGGTCAGCGTGGTCGGCTCATCCGCATCAATGAGCAGGTCCACGGCCGACAGACTCGGATCGACGGGAAACGTGATGCCCACGTCCGCAACGAGCTGGTGTCGATGCGCCGCGGATTCGACCTGGATGCTGGAGAGCGCGCTCGACGCCCGGACGCGTGCCCGCCGCGCCAGGTCGTCGGGATCGTCGTTGACCAGGCCGAGCACCGCGGCGTCCTGCCGCAGCAGCGTTTGCTGTAATGCCGCCAGGCGCGTGCGGTGCAACTCGCGCGGCGTCACCCCACGCCGCGCGCAGAGGGCGGCGGCGGTTCCCGCCGCTTCCCCCATGGCCGCGCACGTCGCCATCACCCGGATCGTGCCAAAGGCCACATGCGAGGCGCTGACGTTGCGGCCGGCCATGAGCAGATTGCCGACATTGACCGAATAGAGCGACCGGAAGGGGATGTGGTACTGGCCATCCGCGTACCAGTGCAGCGAGCTGTTCCGCGCGGAATAGACTCCCTCCGGCGGGTGCAGATCAATCGACCAGCCACCATAGGCCACGCGATCCGCGAAGAGGCGCTGCTCGATGACGTCGTGCTGCGTCAGGACGTGGTCGCCGAGCAGCCGCCGGTACTCGCGCTTGCCCGGCAGCGCGCCAACCCATTCCAGCGTCAAGGTGTCCGCCTCGAACTTCCCCGAGTTCTTAATGTAGTCCCAGATCCCGTAGATCACCGCCCAGAGCTCGTCGCGGACGCGCTCGTTGTCATGCACCGGGTCGATATCCGGCTCGCCGCCCCACTCGATCCACCAGTAGTGGCAGCCATCGACGCCCGACGTGATGACGCGCCGCTCCGGAATCGCGGTCTGCTGGATATCGACCGCGAAACGCGGGGGCACGAACCGCACCGGCCGCCCCGCATCCTTCGTGTAAAACAGGATCGTGCTGCCGAGCGTCACCTCGTCGGCCTGGACCGGCGCCCACGGCTCGCCGTACTCTTCCCGCCCTTCACGCCCACTCCGATACCGCGCCCCGGCAAGATGGCCGATCAGCCCATCCCCCGTGC
>JBOGUE010000676.1:0-4362 GCA_050695955.1 Thermomicrobiales bacterium
CGGCAAGCGAGCCGGCGTTTCAACAATTTTGGGCGTTGACCGCCGGGCTGAAAGCGGCGGACATCTGGCGCACGCCGGCCAAACGGCCGGGATGGGATGATTGCATGGCGACCAATCAACGATTTACCGACAAAGCTCAGGAAGCACTGCTCACGGCGCAGCGCGCGACCGAAGAGCGCCGGTTGGCACAGCTCGAACCGGAAGCGGTGTTGCATGGCCTCGTGAGCCAAAGCGACGGCATCGTGCCTCAGATCCTGCTCAAGGCGGGCGCCGATCCGGCGGCAGTCGCGCGCGAGGTCGTTTCCGAACTTGACCGGCGACCGACGTTGCAGTTTAGCGCCGAGGCGACGGTCAGTGGGTCGACCCGAAAGGTGATCGAGCAGGCTGAAAAAGATGCCCGGCAGTTCGGTGACGACTATGTTTCGACCGAACATCTGCTGCTCGGAGTGCTGAGTGTCTCCGGGCCGGCGGCCAGTCTCCTGCAACGGCACGGATTGACCGTTGATCGGGTGCGGCAGGTGCTGCGAGAAATCCGCGGGTCGCAGCGGGTAACGAGCGTCAATCCCGAGGGGACCTATCAATCGCTTGAGAAGTACGGCCGGGATCTAACCGAGATCGCGCAGCACGGCAAGCTCGATCCGGTGATCGGCCGGGACGAAGAGATACGGCGCGTGATCCAAGTGTTGTCGCGTCGTACCAAGAACAATCCGGTCCTCATCGGCGAGCCCGGCGTCGGCAAGACTGCCATTGCCGGAGGACTCGCCCAGCGGATTGTGCGGGGCGACGTGCCGGAGGGTTTGAAGGACAAACGGATCGTCGCGCTCGACATGGGCGCGCTCGTCGCCGGTGCAAAGTTCCGTGGTGAGTTCGAGGAGCGGCTGAAGGCTGTTCTGAAAGAGGTGCAGGACGCCGAAGGCCAGATCATCCTCTTCATCGACGAGCTGCACACGGTCGTCGGCGCGGGTCGGGCCGAGGGCTCGATGGACGCGTCGAACATGTTGAAGCCGATGCTGGCACGTGGGGAATTGCATGCCATCGGGGCGACGACGCTCGACGAGTATCGCAAGCATATCGAGAAGGACGCCGCGCTCGAGCGTCGTTTTCAGCCGGTCTATGTTGGCGAGCCGTCGGTCGAGGATACGATCTCGATCCTCCGTGGACTACGCGAGCGCTATGAGACGCATCACCAAGTGCGTATTCTCGACTCCGCGCTCGTCGCCGCCGCGACGTTGTCGCATCGCTATATCGCCGACCGATTCCTGCCTGACAAGGCGATCGACCTCGTTGACGAGGCCGCGTCGAAGCTCCGCATGGAAATCACGTCGATGCCGGTCGAGTTGGACGAGATCGAGCGCCGGATCATGCAACTCGAGATTGAACGCGAAGCGCTCAAGAAAGAGAAGGACCAAGCATCGCAAGAGCGTCTGAAGACGCTCGAAAAGGACTTGGCCGACCTTAAGGAGCAGCGGGATGCGTTGCGCTCGAAGTGGGATCAGGAGCGGCAGGCGATCCAGGCCGTTTCCCAGCTTCGTGAACAGATCGACCAAACGAAAGTAGAGATCGAGCAGGCGCAGCGGGCGTACGACTACAACAAGGCGGCCGAGCTTCAGTACGGCAAACTCGTGCAGATACAAGATCAGGTCAAAGAGGAGGAGCGGAAGCTTCAACAGCTCCAAGCCGCGGGCAAGCTCCTCAAGGAGGAGGTCGACGCCGAGGATATCGCCGAAGTCGTCAGCCGCTGGACCGGCGTCCCGGTGAATCGACTGATGGAGGGCGAGATCGAGAAGTTGCTGCGCATGGAGGATCGGCTCCATTTGCGCGTCATTGGCCAGGATGAAGCGGTTTCGGCCGTTTCGAACGCGATCCGGCGAGCGCGAGCTGGTCTGCAAGACCCGAACCGTCCACTCGGCAGCTTCATCTTCCTCGGCCCAACGGGCGTGGGCAAAACAGAATTGGCGCGGGCGCTGGCGGAGTTTCTCTTCGATTCGGATCAGGCCACCGTTCGCATCGATATGTCGGAGTACATGGAAAAGCACTCCGTGGCGCGACTGATCGGAGCACCGCCGGGTTACGTTGGCTACGAGGAGGGCGGACAGCTCTCCGAGGCGGTGCGTCGCCGGCCGTACAGCATCGTTCTCTTCGACGAGATCGAGAAGGCGCACCCGGATGTCTTCAACGTCTTGCTTCAGATCCTGGACGATGGCCGATTGACGGACAGTCAGGGCCGGACGGTCGATTTCCGCAATACCGTCATCGTGATGACCAGCAACCTGGGCTCGACCTACATCAGTGCCGCCGGACAACGAGGCGAAGTCGAAATGCGACGCAATGTGATGGAGGCGCTGCGCGCCAACTTCCGGCCGGAGTTCCTGAACCGGATCGACGAGGTTGTGATCTTCACACCGCTCTCGCAAGACGAGATCGGGGAGATCGTCGAGATTCAACTCAAACGGCTCTCCGACCGGCTAGCCGACCGCCAGATTGCGGTTCAAGTTACGCCGGCAGCCAAGGAGTGGCTGGCGATCCGGGGCTACGATCCAGTCTTCGGGGCGCGTCCGTTGAAGCGGGTGATCCAGAAGGACGTGCTCGATCCGCTCGCGATGAAGGTGCTTAGTGGCGAGCTACACGACGGCGAGTCGGTCATGATCGACGCCGATGGCGGGCAACTGACCTTCCACTCGACGTTGACGCAGGCGCCAGTTGTAGCCTGACGTCACGACAGGTGATGTGGCGGTCGGACGCCATCAGCGCGCGGCCGCCACTGTGCCATCCTCTGCCAGTCGCAGCGGCTATACTGAGCCGTAAATGGGCGTCGGTTTTCGAAGCGGGCAGGTAGGCGAGCCATGGACCTTCTCGAATCCATTGTCCGAGCCGCGTTAATGGTCGTGTTTCTGGTGGGCGTGATCATGGCCGTGGCGGCGCTCTTTATGATCGTCTTCGGCATTGCCACGGGAATCGACGACAAGCTCCAAAGCTAAGAGCGGCGGTCCCCTTTGGCCAGCCTGGGTCCGACGTGCAGGTCAGCGGCCGAGCGCCGATGATCGCCGGGACCGCATACCTCGCATTTTCCCTGCCGACAGTCGATACCTCATCCCGCGTCGTCTCTCTGACGTCAAGGGATGGTGAACCGCGTGTAAGTTCTATTGACGCTGGCACGGCCACGGCCTACATTTGCCAGCGTTGTCTACTCGTGGGTGCGCGACGTTCGCGCTCGCACGGGTCTTGCAACGACCAGCGAACGCCGCCCGAAGTGGGGCGGTGCATTTGGCAACCGATGGCGGCACGTCCGCCGGGAGCGATGAATGTGATTCGACCACCCAGTGTGTTGCGAGGCCGGCGGCAGCGGATGCTGTCCGGCGTGCTCGCGCTCATAATGATCTCGATGATGGCGGCTGGCGCCGCGTTTGGCTTCGGCCCGAACGTTGCGCGTGCTCAGACCGACGATTTGGACACCGCGGCGCTGGCGCCAGATGCCACACTCATCTACATCTCCGCGTCGCTCGACAGCGAGAGCGAGCAGTGGGCGCAGGCCGAGGAACTGCTCGCGCGCCTTGGCCTTGATTCGGTCGAAGACGCGCTGAGTGGAGCAAGCGAGACCGCCACCGGTTCCGATATGGCCGGTTTGGAGGACCTGGATCCGTTCCTCGGCGGTACCATCGGCTTGGTCATCACCAGCCTGGCGGCCGCACAAGAGGCAGGCGCAGGTCTCTCTAGCGAGGCAGGGCTGCCGGGCGTCACCGGCGCGTTGCCGGTCGGTTCGCCGGAGGCCTCGGCCGATGGCGCGTCGCAAGGGTTTGCCGCGATTGTACAGCCGTCCGACATCGATGCGGCATGGACGACCTTCGAGGAGCAACTACAAGGCGACGCCACCGATGCCGGTACGACCGTCACAGAAGAGGACTACCAGGGCGTCACGATCTCGTCCGTGCCCGGTGATGAAAGCTCCGGTTCATCCGGCACCGCCGCCGCGCAGATCGAGGACTTCATCATTGTCGGTCCGACTGTAGCCGATGTGCAGGCGATCGTTGACGTGCAACAGGGCAATGCCGGCGCGCTCGCCGACGAAGAGCATTTCCAGGAATTGTCGGCGGCGTTCACCGAGCCCAGATTGGCCTTCTTCTACGTCAACGGTCCGGCCGCCTTCGCCGAATCGATGGGCAGTGCCGAAATGGCCGGTTTCGGCGAGATGGGGCAGTTTGGCGACATGCTCGCCAATTCCATCAATGCCTATAGCGCCGCGACCGTTTCGGCCGCTGACGCTGGGTTTCGCTTCGATTCGCTGACGATGCCGGGCGAGGGCGGAGAGTTGCCGCCGATGCCGGCCAACTTCACCCCGACGCTGCCGGACAAGGTGCCGAGCAA
>JBOGUE010000677.1:0-5224 GCA_050695955.1 Thermomicrobiales bacterium
GAGGTCATCGAGGCCGAGGTCACCAATTACAACAAGGGCGGACTCCTGGTGAACCTCGACGGCGTCCGCGGCTTCGTTCCGGCGTCGCAGGTCTCCGAGATTCGCGGTGGTGACGAGGCGAGCAAGCAGGCCGACATGGCCCGCCTGATCGGCTCCAGCCTCCCGCTCAAGGTGATCGAAATTAATCGCCATCGCAACCGGCTCATTCTCTCTGAGCGCCAGGCCATCCAGGAACGGCGCGACGAGATGAAGGAGAAGTTGATCGCGGAACTGAAGGAAGGCGAGACCCGGAATGGGCGTGTCTCCTCGATTTGCGACTTCGGCGCCTTCGTCGATATCGGCGGCGCCGACGGATTGGTTCACCTTTCCGAACTCTCCTGGAGCCGCGTCCGGCACCCAAGCGAGGTGCTCAAGGTCGGGCAGGAGATTGACGTCTACGTCCTGGGGATCAACCCGCAGGAGAAGAAGATCGCCCTTTCGATCAAACGGACCCAAGCCGAGCCCTGGAGCCGGGTGGCGACCAAGTACGAGGTCGGTCAACTGGTACGCGGAACCGTCACCCAACTTGCAAACTTTGGCGCGTTTGCCCGGATTGAGGACGGCATCGAGGGCCTGATCCACGTTTCCGAATTGGCGGACGAGCGGATCACTCATCCGAAACAGGTGGTCAACGAAGGTCAGGATCTAATCCTGCGCATCATCCGCATCGACCCGCAACGGCGACGAATGGGTCTCAGCTTGCGGCGGGCACTGGATACGCCGGACGCTGAGCTCGAGGCGGTCTTCGGTCCGGAGATCCTCGAAGAGCGCGACCGACTGGTGCAGGACATCCGGGCGTCGCTCGAGGCCGAGGGCATCGAGCCGGTGCCGCCGGGCGGGGTGCGCCCGAGTGACGACGAGGAGCACGGCGCGGCCGCGACAGTTGAGACGCCCGCGACCGCGGCACCGGACGCGGAAGCGACCGGTGAGACCCCGGCCGCCGAGGTGCAGAGTTCGGTCGAGCCGGCGGCGGCGGCCGAGGTCGGCGCCGGGCAAGAGGATGCTCAGACCGAATCGACGGCAGCGCCGGCAACTCCGAGTGAACCGAAAGCGCCGCGCCAGCGCGTGACCAAGCGCAAGAGCAATGAATTGCCGGAGGATCTCGGCAACGAACCGATGTCGGCGATGGCGATGGCCTTCGCGATGGCGGCGCCGGAGTTGGTCCGCGAGACGGACGACGAGGAGCCGGTGACGGAAGGAAGCGATGCGACGGCCGGCAACGGTGGCGGGGAGCAAGGTCGCTAGATCGACACACCAATCGCGGCCGACCGCCGTTTGGTTGGTCCGTGGAACCACGGCAGCATTCAAGAGGACAACGGCAGGCGCATTTGCGCCTGCCGTTGTTGCACCCGCGACCAAGTTGGGGGTGCGCGATTTGCGTAGGAACGCCGTAGCATCGTGGCGTTGACGTCCAAGGGGGTCGCGCTTTTCGTAGGATTAGGGTAGAAAGGTATCGAGGAACGGCCGCGTGGCCGATCCACAGGGCGCCGGGAGAGCGAGATGGCCGACAAATTTGACAAGTTCACGGAACGGGCTCGAAAGGTCCTCACGCTCGCCCAGGAGGAAGCCCAGCGCTTCAACCACAACTACATCGGGACCGAGCATCTGCTGCTCGGCTTAGTGCGCGAGGGCGACGGGGTTGCCGCGCGGGTGCTGAGCAACATGGGGGTCCAGCTCCCGAAGGTGCGCTCCGCGGTTGAGTTCATCATCGGCCGTGGCGAGCAGGCTCCAATGGGCGAGATCGGGTTGACCCCACGGGCAAAGAAAGTGATCGAGCTGGCCGTCGACGAGGCGCGCCGCTTGAACCACCACTACATTGGGACCGAGCATCTGCTGCTCGGTCTCGTGCGTGAAGGCGAGGGGATCGCCGCCGGCGTGCTGGAGAGTCTGGGCGTCAACTTGGAGAAAGTCCGCGCCCAGGTGATGCAGGTCGTCAATCAGAGTTCGACCTACAACCAAGGGAAGTCGCAAACGAAGACGCCGTACATGGATGCGCTCGGCTTCGACCTGACCGAGGCTGCGCGGATGAGCAAACTCGGCCCGCTTATCGGACGGGCGACCGAGATCGACCGGGTGATGCAAATTCTCTCCCGGCGCACGAAGAACAATCCCGCTCTCATCGGTGAGCCGGGCGTCGGCAAGACCGCCATCGTCGAGGGTTTGGCCCAACGGATCGTCAACGGCGACGTGCCGGAGCAGTTGCAGAACAAGCGGCTCATCGCGCTCGACATCGGCGCGCTCGTCGCCGGCACCAAGTACCGTGGCGAGTTTGAGGAGCGGCTGAAGAAGATCGTCGCCGAGGTCAAGGAGACCGCCAGCATCCTCTTCATCGACGAACTCCATACGCTCGTTGGGGCGGGCGCGGCGGAAGGCGCGGTCGACGCCGCGAATATCCTCAAGCCCGCTCTCTCACGCGGTGAGCTGCAAACGATCGGGGCGACGACCCTCGACGAGTACCGCAAGTACATCGAGCGGGACGCCGCGCTCGAGCGCCGCTTCCAACCGGTCCACGTCGACGAACCCACGGTCGAGGATACGATCTCGATTTTGATCGGCGTCCGCAAGCTGTACGAGGACCACCACAAGCTGAAGATCAGCGACGAGGCGCTCCACGCGGCGGCGAACATGGCGGCGCGATACATCACGGATCGCTTCATGCCAGACAAGGCAATCGACCTGATCGACGAGGCGTCGTCCCGTGTGCGGATGCACCGCTCGGCCGCGCCGCCAAGCCTGAAAGAGGCGAAGGCGGGCCTGCAATCGCTGCAACGCGAGCTCGAGGCGGCGGTCAACAGCCAAGAATATGAGATGGCCGCGGAGTTGCGCGACCGCGAGCGGAAGCTGCGGGAGAAGATCGAGTCGCAGCAGCAGGATCTGGTCGACGAGCAAGCCGAGGACGAGGTCTACGTCACCGAAGAGGACATCGCTCAGGTGGTCGCGATGTGGACGGGAATCCCGGTCCGCCGCATCGCCGGAGAGGAGTCGGAGCGACTCCTCCACATGGAAGAGGAGCTCCATAAGCGGATCGTGGCCCAGGAGGAGGCGATTTCGACGGTCGCCAAAGCCGTGCGCCGGGCGCGTGCCGGCATCAAGGACCCGCGCCGCCCGATCGGCTCTTTTATCTTCCTCGGCCCGACTGGAATCGGGAAGTCGCTGCTGGCCAAGGCGCTCGCCGAGTTCATGTTCGGCTCGGAGGAGCATCTGATCAAGATCGACATGTCCGAGTTCATGGAACGCCACTCGGTGGCGCGTCTGGTCGGCGCCCCTCCGGGCTACATCGGCTACGAAGAGGGCGGCCAATTGACCGAAGCGGTTCGTCGTAAGTCCTACTCGGTGATCTTGCTCGACGAGATCGAGAAGGCGCACCCCGAGGCGTTCAACATGCTCCTCCAGATCATGGAGGACGGCACCCTGGCCGACGCCAAGGGCCGCAAGGTCGACTTCCGCAACACCATCATCATCATGACCTCCAACGTCGGCGCCGGTCAGATATCGCGCGACATGACCCTCGGCTTTGCCTTCAAGGAGGACGCCGACAAGGCGGAGAAGCGCGACTACGACAAGATGAGCGAAAAGGTGATGGGGCAGCTCAAGCAGACCTTCCGCCCCGAGTTCCTGAACCGCATCGATGCTACCGTCGTCTTCCACTCCCTGACGCCGGAGCAGATCCGCCAGATCGTCGAGCTCGAGCTGAAGCGGGTGCGCAAGCAGCTCGCCGAGCAAGAGATCGATCTCGAGATCACGACAGAGGCGATGGACTTCCTCGCCGAACGCGGCTACGACCACACCTTCGGCGCCCGCCCGTTGCGGCGGATCATCCAGAACCTGATCGAAGACCCGCTCGCCGAGGGCCTCCTCAACAACCGCTTCCACGCCGGCTCGTCGATCACGATCGAGGTCGAGGAAGACCTGCTCAAGCTTTCACCCGCCCAGGAGTTGGCGGCCGTCTGATATCGAACAAACTGGCATTCCGCGCCGCGGCGAGGAATCGTCCCGTTCTCCTCAATGGGGTAAGACGGGACGATTCCTCGTTTCTCTCGGCATGACGGGGTCTTGAATGGTATCAATTGGAAGGTCATCGGCCGTCCCTTCCGCATTGAATGAGAACCGACATGGCAAAAACGAAGACCAGAACGACCTTTGTGTGCCAGCAATGCGGGGCGGTCAGCCCTGCCTACCTCGGACGGTGCCCGAACTGCGGCTCGTGGAACTCGATGGTGGAGACGATCGAGGAACGGCGGTCGCCGGTGGGCGGCCGGTCCGCGCGGGCGGCGACACGAGCGGTGCCGCTCGATGAAGTTGGGTCGGCCGAACACGACCGTCTCATGGTGCCGATCGAGGAACTCAATCGGGTCCTCGGTGGCGGGTTGGTGCCGGGGTCGCTGGTTTTGATCGGCGGCGATCCGGGCATCGGCAAGTCGACACTCGTCCTCCAGACCGCCGCCGATTTGTCCCAGCGGGCCGGTTCGGTGCTCTACGTGTCGGCCGAGGAGTCGGCGCAGCAGATCAAGCTCCGCGCCGACCGCCTGGGCGTTCGTGGCGAACGACTGCTCGTGCTTTCGGAGACGAATCTGGATGAGGTGCTGCGCGCGGCCGACGAGCACCAGCCTGGGCTGCTGATCGTCGACTCGATCCAGACGGTGTACGTCGACGAGATCACCTCGGCGGCCGGTAGCGTCTCGCAGGTGCGGGAATGCACCGCCCGGCTCATGCAGTGGGCCAAGCCGAAAAACGTGCCGGTTCTCATCGTCGGGCACGTGACGAAGGAAGGGACAATTGCCGGACCGCGCGTGTTGGAGCACATGGTCGACGCGGTGCTCTATCTCGAAGGCGATCGCTACCACCAATTCCGGATCCTGCGGGCGGTCAAGAACCGCTTCGGCTCGACCGACGAGGTCGGCGTCTTCGAGATGGCCGACACCGGGTTACGCGAAGTCCGTAATCCTTCCGAGGCATTCCTGGAGGAGCGGAGCGGCAACGCCTCCGGTTCGACCGTGGCGGTAACGATGGAGGGAACACGGCCGATCCTGGTCGAAGTCCAGGCGCTAACGACGGCGACCGCCTTCGGTCTGCCTCGACGCAGCGCGAACGGTCTCGACAACAGTCGCCTGCAACTCCTCGTTGCCGTGTTGCAGAAGCGAGTCGGGCTGCCGTTGGGCGGGCAAGACATCTTCGCCAACGTCGT
>JBOGUE010000678.1:0-5928 GCA_050695955.1 Thermomicrobiales bacterium
CGTCCCGACCATCCCAGCCTCGGCATGATCCGGGAAGGTGCACAGCAGCTCGTGCGTCCCGGCCTCGGCGGGCAGATGCACGTCCAGCGTCGTCGAGGCGCCGGGGCTGAGCGAACCTGTGTCGACGTCGAGTCCCGGAATCGTGAAGGTATGGAACTGCTCGCCGGTGTTCGTCACCGCAATGGTGATGTGCTCGCCGGCGGCGCCACGCAGTTCCGATGGATCGAAGGCCCACTCCGTGGCCGATACCGTCATCGCCGACGCTGACGAAACAACCGGCGAACCCTCCGGCGCGCCGCCGCACGCCGGTGCAGGAATCAGCGCGAACTCACGGTCGACGCCCGGCGTGATCTGCCGGCCGTCCCGCGACTCGAACGAGTCAGTCGCGACCCAGAGGAGCCAGTACCCCTCCGATTCGCTGGGGTCACCGCCATGCCCTTCGCCATACTCCGGCGCGACGACGCGGTGGTAGTGCGGGAAATCACGGCTGGGCAGATTCTCGGTGCAGAAGATACCCTTGACGCCGATACCGACGTACGGCAACGCCGTCGCGGCGGCCGGATCACGGTCGTCGAACTGGGCAAAGATGAAGTTGGTCTCGCTCGTCCACTTCGAGAGCCGCGGCGCGACTTGGCCACCGGTCAGCACCGGATCGCTGAAGAGCGCGGCCAGCTCCTGGATCTCCTCCGACGTCAGGTCGGCGGCGTCGGGTGGGTTGAAGCTCGGATCCGGCACGCTGTCGCCACACGAGGTCGGCGGAGTCGGCGAGAACTCGTAGTCGACGCCGGGCATCACCTGCCGGCCGTCCCGTGCCTCGAACGGATCGACCGCGACCCAGGTCAGCCAGTACCCCTGGTCACCCGGCTGCGAGCCATGCCCTTCCCCATACTCGGCCGCTTCGTACTTGTGGAAATGAGTAAACGAGAGATCAGGCCGCGTCTCGGCGCAGAAGACACTCTTGACGCCGACGCCGATGTAGCGGAGAGCGGTCGCTTCCTCCGCGGTTGGGGCATCGAACTGGAGAAAGACGAAGACATTCGGGTTGACGAACTTCGCGATGCGCGGCATCACTTGGCCGCCGGTCACCGCCTCGTCGTCGAAAACGGCGAAGAGTTCCGCGATCGCTTCCGGGGCGAGCGGCGCCCCGCTCACCTCCGCGGCAGGCGTACCCTGGGCCGAGGCAACGGCAGTGCTGCCCGGAATCAACAACGCAACGAGCGCAAGCAGGAGGGACAGGCGCGGCAGGCCGCGCCCCATCGGCCGGCGACAGATCATCTTCCACCTCGCTTCAGTCATCGCTGAGACGGCTGTGTTCGGTGGGTACCCATCTACCAAATAGCCCAGCGAGCGCCGGTTGGATCCCTTCCCGTCCTTCCGATCGCAGAGAGGAATCTCGCTTCCATCACACAAACGGGACGATTCCTCGCGCTGCTCGGAATGACGGTGCGGTGGGTAGCGGGTAGCGAGCGACAGCGTCAGGCATCCACCGTCCAGCGAAGGACAACCTCACCCCCGGCTTCGCTCGGCTCGGAGGGTTGCAACGTGATCTCGACGGCGTCGTAGACCGGCCCCGGGCGCGATGCCTCATGGATCAGCACGCCGAACCCCTTGTCGCTGAGCGGCAAAGCTCCGGCGTAAACGGTGCGACCCTCGACCGTCAACCACACGTGGTAGGCCATTCCGTCCGGCGGCGGCGGCAGACGGTTCGCCATGACGACCACGTCCGGCATGTCTGAGCGGGTGTAGACCTTTCCGTAGGCGTTGGAGTCGTCCGCGGTTGCCCTCAGGAAGCGTGTCTCGCCGTCCGGCGCGTCCAGGACCTCGATCACGATCTCCTGTTGCTGGCTGGCGAGATCGCTCATGCTCTCGCGCACCGATCGCTCGCGGTCGAGCGCCTGGCTGAGGCGGACACTCCAGCCCAGCGACGCGACCATAATCACCACCGCTGCCGCGACCGCCAGCCGGCGCCGGTTGAACCACGCCACCGATGGCGTCGATGCGGGGTGGAGGGTCGGGACCGAAGCGACCGCACCGGATGGAGCCCGACTCGCTTCGGTCGCGGAAGCCAGCACACGCGTGCGGAGATCGGGCGGGAGTTCGAGCCGAGATGCGGTCGCCAACGCCAGCGGCATCTGGGCGACGGTCGTCTCGGCGTGCGCCAGGTCCTTGCGGCAGGCAGGACACCCCTCCAGGTGCGCGGCAACGCTCCGCGCCTCGGCGTCGTCGAGCGCGCCCAGCGCGTAGAGATCGAGCAGTTCTCGTGTTTCTTCGCAGGTCATCAATGCTGCCCACCACTGCGCGCGAGTTTGGGAACAATCGGTCGGCTCGTCGCCGGCCGTGGGTCGTCGATGGTCGCCTCTTGCTCCGCGAGCGCCGCGCGCAGCTTTGCCATGCCAAGCTGAATCCGTTTCTTGACCGTGCCGAGCGGCCAGCCGAGCGCATCGGCAATCGCGCTATGGCTGAGGTCGCCGAAATAGGCCAACACCAACGCCTGACGCTGCTCTGGCGGCAACGACCGCAACGCGTTGCGCACGGCGGCCGCGCGCTCGCCCTGCCAGACTATATCCTCGACGCCCGCGGATGGATCCTGCGTCGACGCCAGCACCGCTTCGACATCCGCGATCGCCGTCAGTTGTCGCTCCTTGCCGTACCGGCGCAGCTCAGACCGCACGTGATGGCGCGCCACCGCCATGAACCAGGCGGCGAAGACGCCACGCGACGCGTCGAACTGCCCTGCCCGTCGCCAGAGTCGGAGAAACACCTCCTGCACCGCCTCTTCGCCTGCTTGCGCGCCGAGCAGGTGGGCCGCCATCACGTAGACCGCCCGCGCGTACCGGTCGTACAGCACGGCGAACGCCTCGACGTCGCCCAGGGCCACACGGGCGACGAGCGTCTCGTCGGTCATCTCGCTGAGGGAGTCGGCTTCGGCCACCGGTTGCCGCCCTCCATCGCCTGGCGCATCCTGCCACGTGCAGGCATCGATTCTAACGTATCGTCCGAAAACGCTAGAATGCGAGAAACAGCGGAAGGTAATCCTTGACCCAAACGCGGACGGACGCGATGTCTCTTCTCCACGTTCAAGACCTTGTTCTCCACTACGCGGCCGCTGGGCGCGTCGTCCGTGCCGTCGACGGCGTCTCCTTCACCCTCGAGCAAAAGGGGCACGCCGTCGGCATCGTCGGCGAGTCGGGCAGCGGCAAGACAAGCCTCGCCAATGCCTTGATGCGGATGCTCCCCAAGAACGTCGCCCGCTTCGACGGCACGATCCGGCTCGACGGGCGCGATCTACGCGAGCTGCCGGACGATCAGTTCCGGCGCGAAATCCGCTGGCAGCGGATCGCGATGGTCTTCCAAGGGGCAATGAACGTCCTCAATCCCGTCCTGAAGGTCGGCGATCAGATCGCCGAACCCCTCCTCCTCGACGGGCGATTCGAGAAGCGCGCCGCCCGGAATAATGTCGAAGCGTTGCTGGAGCGGGTCGGTCTGCCGCGCGACATCTACAGCCGGTATCCGCACGAACTGAGCGGCGGCCAAAAGCAACGGGTCGTGATTGCGACCGCGTTGGTCCTCAACCCGGACTTGCTGATCCTCGACGAGCCGACCTCGGCCCTCGACGTCAGCGTGCAAGCGCAGATCATGAACCTGCTCAAAGACCTCAAGGCCGATCCCGGCGTCTCCATGATCTTCATCACCCACGACATCGGCCTGGCCAGCGATCTCTGCGATTCCATCGCCGTCGCCTACGCGGGCGAACACGTCGAGTTCGGTTCGGCCGAACGCGTCCTCCTCGAACCGCGCCACCCTTACACGCAACTCCTGCTCGCCAGTCTCCCCCGTTTGCACGAAGCGCAGCGGCCACGACCGATGCCCGGCGATCCGCCCGACCTCACCGCCCCTCCGCCCGGATGCCGCTTCCATACTCGCTGCCCCTACCGATTCGAACCGTGCGACCACGACCATCCGCCCGAAATCGCAATGCCGGACGGCGGCCATACCCGGTGCTGGCTCAACGACCGGAACGTTGCCGGAGAGCACTTCGAACAGAATCTCAAGCAGGCGGCGGCGGTGGGGCATGACTGAAGTGTCCCTTACCCCCAGCCCTACTCTCGACTCGCGGGAGCCTGAAGACGCGGTCGCCGAAAACGGTGGCGGATTGGTTTCACTCCGGAATGTGTCCGTCGTCTTCACGACGCGCAAGGGGCTGCTGCGAACTGGCAAAGTCCACGCCCTCAACGACGTGTCGCTGGAGATCCCGCGCGGGGAAACTGTTGCCCTCGTCGGCGAGTCAGGCAGCGGCAAGACGACGCTAGGCCGGATCTCGCTACGGCTGGTGAAGCCAACCTCTGGCACGGTCGCCTTCGACGGTAAAGAGATCCAGGATGCCGGCGACGACGACCTTGACTGGTTCCGCCGCCGGGCGCAGGTCGTCTTTCAGGACCCCTTTTCCAGCCTGAACCCGTACATGCGCGTCCGAGATCTGGTCGCAGAACCCCTCGTGATCGACGGCAGACTGGGTCGGGCCGAACGCATCGACCGCGTCGACCGGGCGTTGGAGGCGGTCGAACTGCTGCCGGCCGCGCGGTTCGGAGAGAAGTACCCGACGATGATGTCCGGTGGGCAGCGACAACGGGTCGGCATCGCCCGCGCACTGGTTCGCGACCCCGACTACATCGTCGCCGACGAGCCGGTCTCGATGATCGACGCCTCGAGCCGGATCGAGATCCTCGACCTCTTGCGCGGCTTACAAGACTCCCGCGGGGTGACCTTCCTCTACATCACGCACGACATCGCCAGCGCCCGCCACTTCGCCGAACGCATCGCGGTCATGTACCAGGGCACCATCGTCGAGCTGGGCGCGGCTGGCCGCGTCATCGACAACCCGCTCCACCCCTACACGAAGGCGCTGATCAACGCCATTCCGGAACCCGACCCCCAAAACCGCTTCCGGCGGCGAGCCGTCGTCCCTGGCGAACCCGCATCCAGCGGCCCCCTCGCGCCAGGCTGCCCCTTCTTCCCCCGCTGCCCCGACCGCATCCCCGGCACCTGCGACGTCCACCGCCCGGCACTCGTGGAGCATGAGCCGGGACATTTCGTGGCCTGCCATCTCTACGGCGGCTGATGGTATTGGATGTCGGCCCGTCATCCGAGGGGGTGTTTCCAGTGGATGGTGAGCGTGCTCGTTGCGTCGTCGATATCGACCTGCTCGATAGTCGGTGAGCTGCCCTCACGAGTCTTGTGAAACGCGTCGCCATGCGACCGGAAATCGTCCACTAGGCGCTGACCGACCTCTGCCGGAGTGCCACCGGCGCCGCGATAGAGCGCCTCCTTCGCGGCGTCCGGGCTCGTCCTGGTAAAGGACGTGTTATCGTCTTTGAACGCCTTGATCTTGGTGTCCCACGGTCGTAAGACCCGATCCACGCCCTCCTGTATTTCATCCACGTGATGATCCTCGTGTTCCTCGACAAGATCGGCAAAGGCGCCGTCCGTTGGCAGCCCCTTTGCTTTGAGCAGCGTTTGATCCCGCGCGTTCTGACTATACCGTTCCAGACCGGCCTCGGCCGATGCGGGCGCTTGCCCCCGCAACGCGGAGCGCACCATGTCCGTCGCCGCCATCTGTTGCCACGGCGGCGCCTTGGGGAGCCGCATGCGATAGCCCACCCTGTTCACCGGTTCGCCCATGACCGTAGCGCGTGAGGTGAGTCCGAGCATGGCCTTTTCGACGTGCAGCGTCGGCGGCGAGATGGCTCTCGCCTCGGCGCCGCCTGGGAATTGTTCGGCGTTGACCACCGTCGGCGTGATGCCGAAGTCCTCGAAGACGGTCAGCGGAAGCGTGAGATCGATATTCCGTGTCCGTGTGCCGCCGAGCCATTGCACCTGGCGGTGGATCTTGCCGCCGCGGGCTGCTGTTTCTACTTGGCTGATCTGTGT
>JBOGUE010000679.1:0-5774 GCA_050695955.1 Thermomicrobiales bacterium
TTCCGCAGCCCCTCCAGCTCCTTGGGCCAGCTTTCGGGCCACTCGCCTCGATCCCAGACGGAATAGTCCGCCCTGACGGCATAGCCGAGGACACACACCGCGGCCGCGGCCAACAGCGCGATTCTTCGTTTCATGGCGATTGCTCCCGTTGCTGGCCCCTGACTCCTGGCTCCTGTCCCCCGCTAACGGCTTCCGCGGCGTCGAGAGTGCAGCCGCCGACGAAGACCGAGACGCGCCGGAACAGCGCCTGCTCCGCCGGCGACAGCAAATCCTGGCTCCAGGCGATCGTGTCACGCATCGTCTGTTGGCGAGGTGGCAGATCGCGCCCGCCACCGGTCAACAGCGGCAACCGCCGTTCCAGCCGGTCCAACAGGGCTACTGGGGGCAGGGTCTTAACCCGGGCGGCGGCCAGCTCGATGGCGAGGGGGAGGCCGTCGACGCGACGGACGATCTCCGTCACCGCCGAGGCCAGCTCCGCGGTGACGGCGAAGTCGGGCTGCACCGCCCGCGCCCGCTCGGCGAAGAGCAGCACCGCATCCGCCTGGGCCGCGCGGTTGTTGCCGGGGCGTTCTGTCGGCGCCGCCAGCGCCAGCGGCGGCACCGGGAACTCCCACTCCCCGGACAGGCGCAGCCGCACCCGGCTCGTAACAAGCGCCGTCAGGCCCGCGCAGGCGCCAAGCAGATCGGTCACCAGCGGCGCCGTCGTCACGACTTGCTCGAAGTTGTCGAGGAGCAGGAGCAGCCGCGTGTCGCCCAGGAGCCGTGCGAGACGGTCCGCCAGCGGTTCCGCCCCCATGTCCTGTAGGCCAAGAGCGTGCGCGATCGTCGTCTCGACGAGGTCGGGGTCGGTGACCGGGGCGAGATGGACGAAGGCGACGCCGTCCGGGAAGTCGCCGGCTGCCGCGATGGCCAAACGGGTCTTACCGACGCCGCCGGGACCGGTCAGCGTCAGCAGGCGGACCGCGGGATCGCCAAGCAGGCCGACGAGCGTTGCGCGCTCCTGCTCGCGGTCGACCAGGGAGGTCAGCGGGCGGGGCAGCGGCGCGAACCCGCGGTCCGGCGTCCGGGCGGGCATGACCAGAACCGGCGCGGGCGTCGGCCGGTTGGGCTGGGGCGCGACGGACATGGCCTACCCGGGCTCCTCGGGAGACGGCGGACGTTGGTTGCATGGTGCCGGATGGAGTTGGGGCTGTCAAACGGGCGCGGCGCGACCACCGTCTTCGCCATCGTCCCGATCCGACTCGTCTCGCTCTTCCTCCACCGCTGCTTTGTCAAAGGCATCGTGCTCGTGACGATCAAGAGAGAACGCGGCGCCCATCAATCGCAAACCCGCCATGGTAGGCTAGGGTCATTGGAACGAGAGACGAGGGGCGCACACGTACGCGCCTGACGTGGTTACCGCATGAGTTCGAAAAAACCTGGTCGCCAATCGGGTAAACAGGCCGCGAAGCGTGGCCGTCGCCGGACCTCCTCCGGGAAGCCAATCGAAGCCAGGGCGACGGCGGCCACCGCGCCGCCCATCCGGTCTACCCCGCGCCCTGCCATTCCCTACGGCCGCCGCTCCTGGATGGGGCGGCTCAATCGCCTCCGCGCGCGCACCAAACAAGGGAGCCTCCCTGCTCCGCTGGAACGCGTCATCGGCGCGGAGGCCCCGACCTGGGTCGCCCTCCTCATCATCGTCCCGATTATCGCCGTTGGACTCTCGCTGACGGTCGGTCTCTGGATCGACGGCCTGCCGCGCGTCGACAACGACTACTGGTGGCACCTCGCCTCCGGCGATTGGATCCTCGACCAACGCCGCGTGCCGCGCACGGACCCCTTCTCCTGGACGCACGGCGGGGACGATTGGGTCGCCCACGAGTGGCTGGCCGCCGTCTTGTTCTCTCTCGCTGACCGGATCGCGGGGTACGCCGGCAACATCGTGCTCGTCGCGGTCGTCTCAATCGCCGGTCTCTGGCGGCTCGTGGCCGCCATGCGGTTCTACGGCATGAGCCGGCGCGCGATCTGCGTCCTGGTCCTGCTTTGGGGCGGCGTCTTTCTCCGCTCAGGCGTGCTCGTCCTCCGGCCCCAGGTGCTGACCTTCGCCCTCCTAGCCATCCTCTTGGCCGAGCTCGCCGCCTTCGAGACGGGCCGCCGTCGCCACCTCTGGATCCTGCCGCCGTTGTTCATCCTCTGGGTCAATCTCAACCTGACGGTGCTGATCGGCGGTCTGTGCCTCGCCGTCTTCGCCTTCAACCGGCTCCTGAAAGGGAAGCTCGATCGCCACCTGATCACCGTCTCCGCCCTTGCGGCCGCGGCGCTGCTCGTCAATCCACGCGGGCCGTTCCTGCTTGAAGCCGCTCTGAAATATCAGGATTCGGACGCCCTGCGTTACCAATACGTCTTCGAGTGGATGGAGCCGGAGCTCGGCGACGTCACCCACCTACCGTTCCTGCTCGCCCTGCCGATCCTGCCGCTCGCCGCCTGGCAGCTCGTACGCTTACGCGTCTGGCCCGCCCTGCCCCTCCTTTTCCTGGCCTACCAGTCGTTCACCTCGATCCGATTCATCCCGATCTTCGTGATGCTGGCGCTCTTCTTCGCGGCCTGGCTCGTTTGGCAGATGGCGCTCGACCGGCGAGAGCAGCCGGAACCGGCCCCGCCGGTCGTGCCACGCGCCCTGTGGGCGCCGGGTTTGGCCGTTCTCGCCGTCGTGCTCGTCGGCGCCGTCGCCCTGCGGACCGATGCCTCGCAGTTTCGACGGGAGCCGGTCGCCGCTGGCTTTCCCGCGCAAGCGACCACCATCCTCATGGCACAGTACCCCGACGCCCGGCTCTTCAACGTCTACGACTACGGCGGCTACCTGATCCATCGCTTCGACGGCCAGAACCGCGTCTACGTCGATGGGCGCGAGGAGATGTACGGCGACACCCATCTCCGCCACTACTTCGACCTCATCTACGGTGAACCCGGCTGGCAGGAAGCCTTCGATGCGGCAGGCGTCGACGCGGTCCTGATCCGCCACATCGACGGCCTCGCCCCCGAGATCCAGAACTCCCCGGCGTGGGAGCAGATCTACCGCAATAACGTCTCTGCCCTCTACGTCCGCCGCCCGCCCGCGGACCAACCCGCCTCCATTGGCGGGTAGCCGATGGCCAAGCCTCCCCCGCCGTTTGCTAGACTGTGAGCGCTATGAAATCCGCCCAGACCACGCGGGGAAGCGCGTTCCAGTTGCCGTCGAGGCGTGAGCTGCGCGACCAGATGCGGGCGACGGCGCCGGTCTTGATCGCCGCGCTGATCATCCTGGCGGGCACGTTCCTCATCGTCAGCATCCTCCACTTCCAGGAACGGGTTTCCGCCTACCAACTCATCGACGACCCTGCCCCCTTCGCGGGCCTGGAGTCCTACACCGGCGTACTCTCCCACGCCGGCGTCATCCTCTGGACTGCCGCTGTCACGGTCTGCGCCTTCGGCGGCGCCCTCCTCGCGGGCAGCGCCGTGCGGAGCACCCGAGAACTCTCCTGATGCTGGCTGCCGTCAACGCCTGGATGGCCCTCGACGACCTGCTCGTCCTGCACGAGGACATCGCCGTCCGCATGCTCGGCTGGGAATCGCGCCACGTGGGCGAAGCGCTCTTCTTCGGCGCCTACGCTGTGATCATGGCCGTCATTCTGTGGCGGTTTCGCCTGACCATCGCCCGCACCGACTATCTCTGCTGATCGCAACCGTCATCTGCTTCGGCATCTCCACCACCCTCGACGTCGTCTTGCAATTGGAGATGGGCGGCAACAACATCTTCCTCGAAGCCGTCATCTCCCGCTCGTGGGGCGGTCCCGCCGTCGACATCACCGAGGAGTTGCTCAAGCTGACCGGCATCTTCCTCTGGCTCGCCTACCTGACCCGAACCGCGTTCGCCGCCGTCCGCGACGCGATGCGCCCCGTCCCGGCAACCGTCATCGATCACCAAGCCAACCGGCCCTCGGCAGCCCCACGCCGCCGATCGCGACGGCATTGACGTCGACGTGCAGGCATCGCGGCGCTCGCGTCAGTCGCTCTGCTGGCCACCCACTTCCCCGCCAACCCGTTGGGCGCTGACCATCACAAAGTATGCCGCCCAACTGACGATGCCGAAGAGCTTCGCGCCATCCTCGAACACATATAGACCGGCAAAGGGGGTACTCCTGGCGGTGAGGTCGGTGCCGACGGAGAAGCCGAATCCGGCGAGCGCGAGCGCGAGCAGCAGGAAGTCGGTGTGCAGGATGGTCGATCGGAACCAGACAAGGAACCACAGCAGCACCGCGGCGTGCGCTGCATAGACGACCTTCTGGGATACGCCGAGATGCTCCGGGAACACGACTTCGTGGAGCATGAAGGCATCGTCCAGGAGTAAGAGGACGGTGACGAGTCCGCCAGCGAGCAAGAAATGGGGGCTTGCGCCGCCAGCGGCCCGGTTGCGGATGACCGCGTAGCTCAAGAGGCAAACCGCGGCGGCGGCTGACCAAATCACCACGCCAAGCGTCGACAACACTCCGGTGTAGACCGGGATCTCGGTGAACGCCAGCGGGTCTCGGGTAAAGGTGGCGATGGCGATGCCCGTTCCTATCCTGATCGCAACCACGACGGCGAAGGCGATCACAACCGGCGTGTAAATGAGCACCATGACCGACCGCAACGCGCGCCACTGCTGGCGGAGGGCGGCTGCCACCTCACCCTGACTGAGTGTTGCTACTCGGTCTCGAGCCATCATCTCGCTGGCGCCGCGATCCTTAGCCGCCCCGCGACTGGGCAACTGAAGCGTTCGACCCTTGGCCGTCGATAATACGCACGGCGCTAACCTCTACGGCCAATCCAGATGGATCTCATAATACCCCCATCCTGTACGGACATGGTTGTGTCTCGCCAGAGACGCATGCCGCTCATGAGCGGCCGACAAATGACGGACCGTGCCACACAGTAGCGTTCCCGGCCGCGCCAGAACTACCCGCGACACCCGACGGCTCGCGTACAATCCGAGCGTGATCCGCTTACCACGCCGTCTCCGTCGTTTGACGACAACCGCACTCCAACCTGGCCGCACAATGGCCGCCAACGCGGCGATCGTGGCGGCCGCATACTTGATCAGCCGCGTGCTGGGCATGCTGCGCGAGATCATCATCGCCGCGCGCCTCGGCACCAGCGATACCTACGACGCCTACGTCGCGGCCTTTCGGATTCCCGATCTGCTCTTCTTCCTCGTCATGAGCGGCGCCTTCGGATCGGCCTTCATGCCGGTCTTCGGTGGGCACCTGGCTCGCGGGGACGCTGACCGCGCCTGACGCCTGGCCAACACGCTTGTGACCTACGCCGTCGTCGTGCTGCTGGTCGTCGGGCAGTTGATCTTCGTCTTCGCCGGGCCGCTGATGAATCGCCTCATCGCGCCGGAGCTGCCGCCGGACAGCCAAGAGCTTGCGACCAACCTGACGCGGCTGCTGCTCCTGTCACCATTGCTCCTCGGACTCGGCGCGGCCGGCAAAGGCATGCTCGAGGCCCACGACGAATTCCTGCTCCCCGCTATCGCTCCGATCCTGTACAACCTGGGCATTATCGTCGGCGCCGTCGCGCTGGTCCCGGTCTTCGACGCCTACGGTCTGGCCGCGGGCGTGATCCTCGGTGCGGCCGGTCACGTCATCATCCAGTTTGCGGGCCTCTACCGACGCGGGCTTCGCTTCCGTCCCTCCCTTTCGCGCCAGACAGAAGGACTCGCCGCCGTTGCGCGGCTGATAGCGCCGCGCGTCGTCGGCCAGGCGGCCAGTCAGATC